>VMTI01000292.1 GCA_013791675.1 bacterium
CGGTCAGCCAAGAAAAAACGCCGCTATGATTTTTTGGACACCGAACACTGAAGCTGATATACAGACATATTATATTTACAGGAGCAAAACACCAATTGCCGATGGTTCGTTTCCCGCGCCTTTAGTTGAAGTTTTTTCGCCATATTATTACGACAATAATCTTGATGGTTCGCTGGATTCCGAGGGAAGACATGTTGATATTCTTGAAAATGCCGCCACGTACTATTACCGAATTCGCGCCCTTGACAGAAGCGGCAATAAGTCTGGTTTTTCAAATCAGATAACTGTTGTGCCAAGACCGCTCCGGGTCACTTTTTGGGTTGATACCAGAGACAGCGGTTTATCTGTTGCATCCGTGGATATAGAGGGAGACGCATTGGCATTCGGCGACACCCTCCCTCAAAGGGGCGTCAATGGATGGACGCCATTATTTTCCAACGGCGACGGGACATTTCAGAGAACCTTTGAAATGGATGATTCCGATTTTATAGAGTACAAATATGTGATTACGACTACCGGTGAAACAAGGATAGGGGAGGGCGACGCGGGGTATTTGTTTAATGACCCCAACGGGACTTCAGGGTCGGAACTCCGCGGCGAGATTTTTCGTGACGCCATACCGAATGTTGAGATTACGGATGAGGGCGGCGGCAAAATGACAATCGCCAATGTCTGGAGATATTATAACGACAGGGCGCCGCGTATTCCTTCAGGAATAAGTCTTGAGGCTGTTTTCTGTCAAATCACTGTTTCCTGGACGAAGAATGTTGAGCCCGATTTTGATTATTATACGGTTCAGCGTTCAACTTACAGCTCAACGGAAGGTTTTTCCGAAATAGTGCGCAGGAGTGCCGCCGCTAATAATTATGTTGACAAAAATCTGACAAACAATAACACCTATTATTACAAAATCAGCGCTAAGGACAGGAGAGGAAACGAAAGCGCCTATACATCTGTTTATTCGGGTTTTCCCAGAAGCGGAGACACAACCGCCCCTGCCGCTCCGTCGGGTCTCGTCGCTCGCGGATACGGCGCAGACGGTTTTGACGGCATAAAAATTAGCTGGAATTTAAATTCGGAAGGTGACCTTGCGGGATACAATATACACAGGTCAACGAAATCCGGTTTTACACCGTCCATATCAGATAAATTAAACGGCACGCTTATTTCCCCCGAAAAAGATTATTACACAGACGCCGGAATTTCGCAGGAAACAACATATTATTATAAACTCGCCGCGGTTGATTCGTCCGGTAACTCTTCTCCGTCCAGCGCTCAGCTTTACGGGCGTCTTGTGCCGATCGTCTTCAAGATTGATGCGGGAAATATAAATCCGGCGAATACAGAAATTCTCGGAAACACCGACCCGCTTTATTGGACAACAGCAAGCACAATGGCTAAAACCGGCTCTGTTTACAGTATCGCCATGGGTTTCATTTCCGGAACGACAATACAGTATCAGTTCGGATATAATAATCTTCAAACGAAAGAACAGTCTTTTGCCACGGATTCCGGTTACAGGGAATATCTTGTGACCACTGCTTCAATCACTTTGAATCAGAACTGGGAGGAAAACCCCGACGGTATTTCCGGAACAACTGCTTATCCGGGCGCAAAAAAAGCGTATCTTTATTGGGACAGATTAACAACGGCGGAAGACCTCGCGGGATATAATATTTACAGGAACAACGGCGCGGGAGGAGATCCCGGTATTTTGGTTAATCCGTCGCCGTCCGATTACACACAGCCGTATACCGTTACGGATTTAAATCAGAATACGACGTACAGTTTTAAAATACTCGCCGTTGATTCCGGAGCTCCGGCGCTTGAAAGCAGCACGTGGACGGTTGTATCGGTGTATATAAGCAGTCAGGTTTTTGTTCATTTCGGCGTGCCATACCAAGCCGGCCTCAGTTCAAGCCCATGGGGCGACGATACCCGTCTTAAAATGTTTCTGGCTGTTATGTCTTCAACGCAGACTTCCGTGTGGAGCTCGGTGGACAGGGCGGATGTAACGGAGGGGCTTAGGGAGATGACGGCGGATAAAGATGCGGGAACATACAAAACGGTTTTGCCGCTTTTAAAAGGAGAGTATTATAATTTTTTATTTTTTGCTGAAACGACATCCAACCCGCCGAACGGCCTCAGGGCGAATTCGCAGTATTTTGATACCGTCCCGAACACGGGAACGTTTATAGTGTCAACTTCATCCACTTCCATCGCGGGAGAGCAGAAGGGTGTTTTCTATCCTGTCGGTACCAACCGCGATGCCCGCCGTGTGATACAGGTGCCGGGCTCTCTTGCGGATAATTCCACATGGTATGTTTACGCGAATTTCGGTTCAAGCCCGACCGCGCCGACCTATATCCAGGCGATTCCCGCGGATGAAGCGGCAACGCTTTACTGGTCAGCGCCTTACGGAGCGAACTGGGTTAATGTTAAAAATAATGAACCCAGCAGCGCCGGCGAAGCGATGAAGGCTGTTGATGTCGTTTGCGGCGGATGTTATCACATTTATATGACCACATATACGCCCGGAAGTTTTTCGTCATACAAACAAACGGCTACAGTCGCGGGCACTGTCTTTTCAAAGAATTTTACCGGTCTTTCCAATAATGTTACATATTATTTTCTGATGAGGTCTTCCGATACTTTCAAAGCGAAGGCCGGTGAACCAGGCGCGAATATTTACAGCGTTCTATCTTCAACGGTAAGCGTTTGTCCGAACGCGGACTTTATTATTACGAAAATTCGCGTAAACAGTAACGCTAATGCGCCGTGGCCTTCCGTCGGGAAATCAATCGCCATGCAGGAAGGCATGACGGTTTCGGCATGGGACAGCGACGGACGCTCAAATGTGACTCCGACGGGGCGCTCTGTCGCTATGGCAGCTCCTGCCGGGCTTCCGGATGAGCTTGAGTTTTCGGCGTCTCTGACCCCGGGAACGACATATAATTTTATTCTTTTCGCGCACTCAACTTACACTATTTCCGGCCTCTTGGCGAGCACGACTTACTTTGATACGGTTCCGGCTTCGGGCAGTTCAGGTATGCTGACTTCCACATCAACTTTAACGACGACAAATCACGGCAGCGTCCGTTTCGGGAATGTGGGCGGCACGGGAGAGACGAGGAGGATTTTTTGCGTTCCGAAAGAACTTGGCAGCGGCGCGACCGTTTATGTTTTCTGCAATTTTTCGGGCACGCCTAACACATCGGAAGTTTATGCCGTGCCGGTTAATTCTTACACAATTCAGCTTGACTGGTCGCCATACGGGTCGTGGGGAACAGGGGCGGAAACAAGTAAAGCCGCCGATGTGCTCGCCGGAGGGAGTTATGAAATTTACCGCTCAAGCGTGAGTGAGGCGGGGCCTTATATTCTGATCCTCTCCACATCCGGTGTTTCCGAATTGGCGGATAATGACCGTGCGGTTGAGGGGGATAATCTCGGCCTTCTGAAGGAAGTAGAATATTTTTATGTTGTTGTTTCATCCGACGCCTATTGCGGAGACCCTGCGAAGGCGCAAATACCGAATCTCGCGCGAGGCGGCGCACTGGAATTCAGTTCTTCCGACGGCAGCGCAACACCGCGGGAGACGATACCCGTTTATTTTAAGGTGGATTACATAGGGCCCGGGAAGAAAAAGGTATTTACAATCATGCTGGCGGGCGGATTTAAAATTCACGGGGCGGGTTCAAGTGCTGTAATAAGATGAAAGGCGGGAAATGAGAGATGAGAGATAAAAAAATGGAAGAAAAGAAAGTTGAGCGCGGAATTAATTCCGCGCTGCATTACGATGAGGAGTAAAAAGGAGGTGATGGAAAAAATAAAAAGTAAAAGTCAAAATGTTGTTTAATTTTTAATGGACTGTTGGTAAAATTTAGGAGGGAAAATGAAAAAGTTTTTGAGTTTTGTTTTGCTGTGCGGATTGATGTCAGGCACAGCTTTTGCGGCCATGGGCGGCGCGGGAGCTGCGAGCGGCTGGGGAGATACAAGAGTTCAGAAAAAAATCTCCATTCAGCAGGGGACAGGTGTTTCCGCATGGGTGGATCGCGGAGATATTCTGACAGCTTCAACAATGACGGCTGTTGGAGACGGGACATACCTCATAAAGGTTGAAAATCTGATGTGTCCCGGCGCAAAGTACAACTATATTTTTATGGCAGTTTCAACTTCGGCTCCGACAGGCCTTACATCCGGAACAACTTATTACGACCCCACGCCAAACTACGGTAGTGACGCGGGTTTTGTTGTATCGGCAAGTTCGGGGGGAGCTGGTCAACCAGCCCTCATCAACATATCGGGAGCGGGTTATTATAAAGGAGTTGGGCCCACGGGCAGCGACGGCAGACGCGTGCTGAGTATCCCTTATGATGTGTCCAAACTCTGGGTGTATAACAACTACGGGTCAACGCCGAGCGTTACAAATGTTCAGGCATCCCCGACGGGCGCGAACAGCGTTACCGTGAGCTGGGAGCATAACAGCGCATGGGGTACGGATGAAATGTTCAAACCGATAGACGTGATTATGGGCGGTAAATATTTGGTTTACCAATCCACGGTGCTTGCCTCGGTTTATGAATTTTCCACTTCAACGCACGGTTACAGCACTTCAATCAGCACACAGGGACTTATA
>VMTI01000286.1 GCA_013791675.1 bacterium
AGTATATCGGCGTTTTTGATAAGAGCGGACAACTCCAAAAAATCGGTCCGGCCCACAAAATCTATCACTTCCGCTTCAACGGCTTTTTTTATTTCCAGCCATCCCTCAATATCGCCGGGAGCGCCGGCTGCGGCGACAGTAAAATCAGCTCCAAGGAGATCTATCAGCTTTATCCAGTATTCGGCGGGCCACATCTTCGTGCCCCAGTTTGAAAAAGAACTGATGACGGCAAGGGGTTTTCCCGACCGGGAGGACGCCCCGGGCGAACCGAATTCGGCTTCCTCAAAATCCTCGTCAAAGGGCATGTTCCAGTTTCCGTCCCATGAATCAAAACCCGCGCGGCGGGCGAGCCTGAGATTTCTTTCTATCTCGTGTATACCCTGTTCGTATCGCACCTTTTCGGTAAAGAAAAAACTTCCTGCGGAGGAGTCAAAACCAATCCTCTTTTTTATTCCCGCCAGCCGCGCCAGAAGAGCGCTTCTGAAAGACCTGTGTATCACAAGGGCAATGTCATATTTTTCTCTCCTGAGCTTTCCGCAAAAAGAAAGAAAATTCACCAGGCTGCGGTTCTCACCTTTTTTATTGTCCTCAATAACCTTATACACGGCGGAATGCTTTTCCGCGAATTTTTTATACGCGGGGAGCGTCAGAAAATGTATTTCGCTTTCGGGGAAACTCTGCTTAACGGCCTCGCAAAGCGGAAGCGCCAGAATAACATCCCCTATGAATGCCGACTGTATTATAAGAACTTTCATTTCAGAATATCCTCCATCGCAGCCAAAAGATCGTTCTCGCCTATGGACTCCATACACACTCTGTCGCCTCTATCGCAAACCTTTCCGCCGTGGAGATGACACGGCCTGCAGGGAACATTCACTTCCATGATTTTTGCGCCCGGCGGGGCGAAACCGAAAGCAGGAACAGTCGGGCCGAAAAAAACTATGAGCGGCACCCGAAGCGCCGTGGCCGCGTGAGCGGCTCCCGAATCCATGCTTATAACGCACGACGACGCGGCCATCATAGCAAAAAACATTCTCAAACTCAGCCGTCCGCTGAGGTTTTTAACAAAATTTCTGTGATACCTGTTTTCCGGCAAAAGTTTTTCCGCGCGGACGTAATCATCGCCCGTCACTATGAAATAACGCCCCGGCTTCGCGGCGAGTTCAAAAAATTTCGGAAAACGGCTCCATTCTTTAAGCGGCCATTTCGCCTGAGGCGCGACGCAAATAATTTCCGCGGACGGGGGAATCCCCTGGCTTTCAAGAATGCTCCGGGCGTAGGCATTTTCACGCGCGCTTAAAAAAATCCCCGTTTTTTTTGTGTGTATTTTCACTTTATCCGCTGAAAGAACATCAAGATATCTGCTCGCGGCATCAGGAATAACGGCGCTGCGCCCTTTTAAAAAATTTTCCCTTTCCTTTCTGTAAGTTTTGACTCTCCGCATGCGCGATGGAAAAAACGCCCCAATCACACGGCTTCTTAGAGACGAATGAAGATCATAAATTCTTTCGGGATTTATTTTTTTCAGCAGAAGAATGAGAGGCAGCAGCCCGTAATCGGAAAGATTGATGACCCTGTCCACAAAAAGGTTCTCCTCAAATACGCTAGCGTAAGCTTTCTTTGTAATGAAATATATAAAACTGCCCGGATAATTGAGTTTGAGATTTTCGCACACAGGAGTCGTGAGTATGACATCGCCCAGCGAACTGAATCGCATAATGACAAAATTCATTCCGCCTAACTCCCTTTTTTCCGCGAAAAATTTTTAACCGGTTTTTTCACTTTCCTTCCGAAATATACTGATTAAGCCTCTCCAGTTTCTCGGTATTTCCCAGCACAAGAATAATGTCATTTGCCTCAAGGAGCATAGAAGCCGCGGGATTATAAATAAATCTGCCGGAACTGGCTTTTTTTATGGCGATTATAACAAGTCCCGTATTTTTGCTTATCCGACTTTTTTCCAGCGTATAATTTATAAAAGGTGATTTTTCGGGAACAGCCATTTCTTCTATCCGCCACTCGCCTTCGCTCTCTTTGAGCATTATGTCAAGGAAGGACACGACATTCGGGCGCAGCGCCGTGGATGCCATTCTCATGCCGCCTATCCTCTGCGGCGAGACGACATAATCCGCTCCGGCCCGCTTCATTTTGCAATCAGCGCCTTCCTCCACCGCCGCGGCTCCAACCTTAATTCTGGGATTAAGGCTCTTCGCCGAAATAACAACATAAATATTAACCGCGTCGCTGTTGAGGCAGGTAAGCACGGCTTTCGCTTTTTCCACTCCGGCGTCTACAAGTACGTCATCCTGCGACGCGTCGCCTATTACGTAGGGAACATCGGGAAAATTTTTCTTCATTTTTTCGATATTCTGCTCATCCTTTTCTATGACAACAAATTTCTGATTCGTTTTAGAAAACTCCTCCACAACCGCCTCTCCGACGGCCGAAAGGCCGCATATTATGTGATGCCCTTTCAGTTTTTTTATACTCTCGCGCATTTTCTGCCTCCTTAAAACATTTCCCACTTCTCCCTGCAGTATCAGGGATGTAAAAAGACCGGCAATTCCCGCCACAAGCGAAAAGCCGAAAGCTATCAGAGCCATCGTAAATATTTTACCCGCGGGAGTTAAAGCGTGCACCTCGCCGAAGCCGATGGAAGAAAGCGTTATTGAAGTCATGTAGAGGGAATCCAGAAGATTCCATTTCTCTATTATCATGTAGCCTGCGGTACCTGCGGCTATTACAAAAACCATCAAAAAAATAATCGCGAAAAATTTTTTGTTCATGATTGCGGCAAGCGCCGCTTGATAATATCCGCGTTGCGGCGGAGCGCGCCTTTGAGCATATCCAATTTCCCGAAAGCCTCAAGTGATTTCATCTCTCTCATTTCCTTTGAAGACGCGAGCGCCCTGAAAGCCGACGCGAGCGAAACGCTGTCCGAAACAACAAATAGCTCATCTTTCAGTATATCAAATTCCTCGCGGAAATTTCCCGTGTGAGGGCCCACAACCACCGGTTTCTTTTGCTGAACGGCTTCTACAAAATTCTGGCCGCCGTGAGGAACGAGTGAGCCGCCCACAAAACATATATCCGAAATTCTGTAAAGCCCGTCAAGCAGGCCTATTTTATCCACAAGGAGAAAGCGGGATGACGGCAGAAAACCGCCGTCGCGTCCGAGACAGGAACAGAGAATATTTCTTTTTCTGAAAATGCGCGCTATCTCCCTTATCCGCTCTATATGCCTGGGGGCTATCATACAGTAAACCTCGCCTTTCAGAGAAGTTACGGCATCTATTAACGCTTCTTCTTCACCCCGGTGAGTGCTGCCGGCGGTTATGAGCAAAGCATGCTCCGGAGCCGCGTAATCTTTCCGGGAACGGATGATTCCCCCTGGCGAAAACACAATGTCGTATTTGATATTTCCGGAGACCTCTACTTTCGCGGGATCGGCTCCCAGAGCGATAAATCTTTCGGCGTCTTTTTTTGTGCGGGCCGATATTATTTCAATTTTTTCAAGCATCAGCCGGGCGAGCGGTTTTATAAGTTTGTATCTTGGAAAACTTCTGTCGGATATTCTGCCGTTAACAAGCACGATTTTAGAAAAACGCCTCGCGGAGTTTATCAGATTGGGCCAGAGTTGAAGCTCTATCAGCACCATGCAGGCAGGAGCGACTTTTTTCATAAAACTGTCGGTAATGAAAAAAATATCAGCCGGCGCGAAATAAACGCCCGTAAAAACTCCGGATGCGCGGCCTATTGCTCTTCCCTCGGGAGTCATCGCGAAAAGATAAAGCGGGCGGGGGGGGTCTTTAATCTCACTGGCGAGAGAGGCGGCAAGCTTAACCTCGCCGACAGAAGATGCCTGAAACCACACGCCGCCCGGAGTGAAATCTCTGCCGGGAAGAAAAAAACGCTGATGAAACGTACCCCTGCTTCTTTTTATATAACGGTAAAGCCGGGGAAGAACGACCAGAAAAACTATCAGAGGCAAAAAAAGCAGCGTAACGGCGTTGATAATTATCAGAATCAGGCTCATTCTCTATATTTTAAATTCACCCGCTATCGGGCCTTCTTCAAAATCAAAGCCGTCTGCGCCGAGAATTTTTGCGGCTTCTGCCGGAGAAATATCTTCGGATTCCACTTCCAATTTTTTTTCACCGAGTTCCCTTGCCGCTATTTCGGACATGATTTTTTTCATCTTTAGAAATACTTCGGCAAAAACAGCTTTTTTTATTTTATCTTCCGGCGGGGCGCTTGCGCTTTCCGTATTTGAAGCATATATTCCCGCCATAAACACAAAACTTTTTCCGGTATCTTTGTAAATAAGCGCCGAATAGCTGTCATAATCTCCGGCGGCCTTACGTGCGGCTTTCTTTAATTCCGGAATTGTCTCCGGATGGCCTTTCTCATAAACTCTGTAAAAAACTTTTCCCGGAGAAGGTTTAATCTTTAATTTTTTTATTTTAACCCCTACCGCTACCCTTGCTTCTCTCACAGCGTTTGCCTCCATATAGTACGGCCTTCGTAATCCTGAGAAACGATAACCGGAAAATCCTTTACTTCAAACAGCCGGAGTGCCTGCGCGCCGAGCACGGCATAAGAAACGGTCCGGCAGGATATCACGCGGGAAGCAAGAAGCGCGCCTGCGCCGCCCGGAGTTTCAAAATAAACGCCGCGCTTTTTTAAGATCTTTGAGCCGGGTGAGCTGAGCCTGCCCTTGCCTATAATAACATTAACGCCGGATGAGAGAATTTTATCTATCGCCCAATCCATTCTTGAAGACGTTGTGGGCCCGGCTGAAACAACTCTGCCGTCCCTGATAATGGGGCCGCAATAAAAAATCGCCGCGTCTCCGGGAAATGATTTTTCCCGCGAATTAAAAAAAAATTCCAGCGTTCTGTCGCGCGCGACAGCAAGAGCTCCCGTCAGCAGAAAAAAATCTCCGGCTTTTAATTTTTCCGGATGCTGCGCGGGAAGAAGGAGTTTTTTCACTTCGCTATTTTTTTCATCACCCTGCGCGTCTGCTCTATAGGGCAAAAATCGCCGCACATCGTGCAGACCTTTTGGCTGAGATGATCTTTACTTATGACTTCTGGAAAAAGAATATTTTTTTTCATGGCTTTCCAATCAAGGCGGAATCGTGCGCGCGATACTATTTCGTCTCTTTTTAAGGAGGCGGGGCGGCCTTTGGATATATCGGCGGCGTGCGCGGCGATACGGGCGGCTATCACGCCCATGCGGACATCGTCATCGTTAGGAAGGCCAAGATGTTCCGCCGGCGTCACATAGCAGAGAAAATCGGCTCCGTAAGACGCTGCGAGAGCCCCGCCGATGGCCGACGTTATATGATCAAATCCGGCGGCAGAATCCGTCACCAGCGGACCAAGAACATAAAAGGGAGCGCCGTGACAGAATTTTTTCTCGTCCTTCACAACTTTTTCTATCTGCGAAAGAGGTATATGCCCGGGGCCTTCTATCATGGCGTCAACACCCGCGCGACGGGCCTTAAGAAAAAGTTTCCCAAGCGTTTTCAGCTCAAGAATCTGGAGATAATCATTCGCGTCCGAAATAGAACCCGGCCTCAAACCGTCTCCGAGGCTCAGCACGGCAGAATATTTTTTCGCGATTTTCAGAAGTTTGTCAAAATCGCCGTAAAGCGGATTTTCCTCACCCGTTTCCAGCATCCATCCGAAAATCAGGCCCCCTCCCCGCGAAACAACGCCGCCGAGACGCGGATTATTTCTGAGATAATCAAGCGATTCTCGCGTCACGCCGCAGTGAACGGTTATAAAATCCACACCCATAGCAAGCTGCTCCTCTATCACCTCAAAAAAAGCTCCGGCTGACGGACGTTTATATTTTGAGAAAATATGATACGCAGGCACAGTTCCTACAGGCACGGAGGAACGCTCAAGAACTTTTTTGAGCACCTTGAGAAAATCCTTCCCGCAGGAAAGATCCATAACGGCGTCGGCGCCGTATTTTATGGCGGTGTCCAATTTTTTTATTTCGGTTTTCCAGTCGGAAGCCAGAGGCGAAAGGCCTATGTTCGCGTTTATTTTAACGCTGAGGCCTTGCCCGACGGCCACCGCCCGGCGGTGCGAAAGCCGGCTCTTCATAATAGCGATAAGCCCTGCTTTGTAATTTTTCTCAAAAACTTTAAAGGGGATTCCTTCCTCGGCGGCAAGCCGCCTGATTAATTTTTTTGTTTGCATAATTTTATAACAAAATCCTTTTCTATTTCATAAAGCCGGAATCTAATTCTTTTTACTCTGCCTGACTTTTCCACATTTTTAAGTTTGGTTATTTCTTCAATAACGCGCAGCGCTTCTCCCGCGCGGGCGATATTCGCCCTGAGGGCGGAGCTGATGTCTTTCCTTCCTTTTTCGGAAATAGCCGCGCCCTTATCCCGCGCGACATCGCGGCTCTTCACAAGATTCTCGTAATCATCCGCGAAAAGCGCCGCCAGGCGATGACGGAGTTTTCTCAAATCCGCGAATTTTCCGCTTTTGAAATAAAATCTTTCTATATCCTCTACGACCCTTAACCCCTCCCGCGCTCGGTTGAGGTTAGCGTCAATAATACTCAGTTTCAGCATGAGAATATTATACTTGATTAACGGTCAAAAATAAAGTAAGCTTTTGCTGTTTAATGGGAATAGGAAGGGACATCGTGACCCCCCGGGGAAGAAATATAGGTTTGTTAGATTGGTTTGTTTTGGAGAAGAAGAGGAGAAGAACTTAAGGATTATTTGTAAAGAGAATAAATCCACCCCCTGGAGGGGGAGGACAAAGGTGGGGGAGAAGAAGAAAAAGGTAAG
>VMTI01000209.1 GCA_013791675.1 bacterium
CATCAGGTTTCAATCCTGTGGCGAAGATGAAAAAATCAATCAAGAGATTAAATTCCGTGCCTGGAACCTCCCTGAGATTTGAAGATAAAAAATTATTTGGTTTTATCCAGTCCAGTTCAACACCCTTCAACCCCGCGACCTTTCCGCTTTTTCCAAGAAATTTCAGGACGGTGGTCTGGGGTTTAATGATTACAAAATTATCTCTGGCCATTTGGACTTCCGCGGGATTCGCGGGCATTTCCTTTTCCGTTCTCCTGTAAATTACATACGCCTTTTTCGCGCCCATAATCTTGCAGGTTGCGGCGCAGTCCATTGCCACCGCTCCGCCGCCCATTACCGCGACATTTTTATTTTTTATCAGAGCGGATATTTTTGAAATTTTCCCCGAGCGTAGAGATGTCAAAAATTCTATCGCGGTGGTAATGTTTCCGAGGTCCGCCCCGGGAATGCTGGGTTTTTTCCCCTGCCAGATACCGGTTGCGATAAAGACCGAGCTGTATCCCTGCTTTAACAAACTTTCCACCCCTTTATCCTTTATCGGCGAATTGAGTTTTATTTCAACGCCGAGGGCAATTATATCCCGCAGTTCCCGGGCGAGAAACTCTTTGTTTAAGCGGTATTCAGGTATGGCATATCTTAACATTCCGCCCGCTTCAGGCCTGGCTTCAAAAACTGTGACGCTAAAACCTTCCCCGGCTAATGTCGCGGCGCAGGACAACCCTGCCGGCCCCGACCCGACGACGGCCACCCTGACATTATTCTTTTTTTTCCTGTCAAGAGGATTGAATCCTGTTTCCCAGCCGTGTTCCACCAGAAACCGCTGCAGTTTGCCGATATTTATTGACCTGTCAATGCCTGTGGCGCTGCAGGCCTTTTCGCACAGCATTTCGGTCGGACAGACCGCGCCGCACACCCCGCCTAAGATATTATTTTTCTTGATTGTTCTGATGGCGCCTTTGATATTTCTAAGGCTCATCTTCCGGATAAATGTTGCGGGGTCGGTGGAAGCGGGACAGTCCCGGCTGCAGGGCGCGTCATGACATAAAAGGCAGCGCGCCGCTTCATTTTGCGCTTGAGTTAGGGTATAACCTTTCTTCATTTAAATTCTCCTAACTCATCCAGTTGATTCTCTTGCCCTCGGGATTCCATTTAAGCAATAGGGACGGTTCCTAATCTTCATCAAAACCCCATCTTATTCTTCGGTTTCAACGGCGGCGGCAGCAGCAATTTGTTTATCACTCCGAATATCGTCTTGAAGTGCTTGTCATGTTCTTCAAGTTTTTTCAGCACATCTTTATGCGTCGCCAGATATTCCCGGATTTTTACAAATGCCCTCATTATACTGATGTTAATCTGCACTGCCCTCTTACTTCTCAAAACACTTGACAGCATTGCCACACCCTGTTCAGAAAAAGCATACGGCATATAACCGCCAAGATATTTCTTATGTGGTATCACATTTTGTGATACCAGGATGTCCGCCTCTGAAACTTCCAGTTGGAACATAAAATCATCAGGGAATCTTTCAATATTTCTTTTTACCGCCTGAATAAGCGCTCTTGTTTTAACACCGTAAAGTTCTGCCAGATGAAAACTTATCATCACTTTCTGACCGCGTATAAGAAGTATCTTATTTGCTATGATTTCAACCGGCAGTAAATCAGCACTTCCGGTTTTCGCCCCGAGAAATCTGAAAGATTTCCGGGACTTAGTCCTTGAGATTGCTCCGCCCCGAGGAATCTGAAAGATTCCCGGGACTTTAAGTCCTGGAAATGCTCTGCATTTCTCAGGGCAATCTCTAAGGGCCTTTTTCGTGATTTTTAAGTTTTTCAATTTTTCCTCTTAGTTACTCCCGATTTGTCAAATTATCGCCGGATTAACTCATCCAGTTGATTCTCTTGCCCTCGGGATTCCATTTGCATGTGATCTTTTTAATTTTTGTCCAGAACCGTACGGCGCTCTTACCGGTGATGTCGCCGGTGCCGGTGATGGAATCCTTGCACCCGCCGAATGAGAACGGCTCCCGCGGCACAGGCACGCCGACATTGACACCGGCCATCCCGACCTCTATATTATCGCAGAAAACCTCCGCCGCTCTTCCGTTTTGCGTGAAAATTGACCCGCCGTTGCCGTAGGGCGACGAGTTCGCGATCTCAAGCGCTTCGGTAAGGCTCTTAGCATGAACAACCGTCAGTACCGGGCCGAAGTTCTCCTCAACGGCGATTTCGGAACCGCGCTCCGCCTCTATGACGGTAGGCCCGATATAGTATCCTTTTTCGAGGCCTTTCGGCGCAACGGCATTTCTTCCGTCCAGAAGAATCTTTGCGCCGGCCTTCTCCGCGCGGTCAATGTATCCGGTGATTGAAATCTTTGCTTCAGCATTTACTATTGCGCTCATATTGTCGCCCGGAATAAATTTTTTCGATTCTTCTATAATTTTTTCTATTATCCCGTCGCAGTCGCCCACTGCCACCAGAACACATGCAGACATGCATCTCTGTCCGGCGCAGCCAAGGTATGAGGCGGCAATATTGACGGCGGAGTTGTCCGGATGGGCATCCGGCATAAGTATCAGATGATTGTTGGCCGACCCGAGCGCAAGGCATCTCTTATATGTGGCGCTGGCTTTTGCATATACAATTTTCATTACAGGCGTTGAACCGACAAATGACACCGCCTTGATATCGGGATGTTCGGTCATACCCGTGACTATTTCACGCCCGCCGCAGACGACATTAAAAACGCCGTCGGGAAGCCCTGCCTCTTTGAGCATCTCGGCAATTTTTATGGCGCAATACGGCGCCTCGCGGGAAGGTTTCATGACCATCGTATTGCCGAGCACAATTGCATTCGGGAACGTCCAATGCGGCACCATATGCGGAAAATTAAATGGTATAATTGAGGCAACAACTCCAAGCGGGATAAATTCTTCACGGCTCTGCACACCGCCGCTCACCCTTTCGGAATCGCCTGTGGCCACCTGCGGCATTGAACAGGCGAACTCGGTAAGTTCTAAACTCTTTGCCGTCTCCTGCATCGACTCTTTGAGATTCTTTCCCATCTCGTCCTGCATTATCTGAGCGCATTCTTCCAGATTTTTAGACAGCAGTTCATAATACTTGTAGAGTATCTGCGCACGCTCCTTAATTGTTCTGGCGGACCACTCGGGGAACGCCTTCTTCGCGGCGGCAACCGCCTTATTCAGCTCATCAATCCCCGATAGAGGAAATGTTGAAATGACACTGCCGTCCACGGGACTTATCCGTTCCGCTCTTTTTACACCTGCAGGACATGACGGTTTACCGTCGATAAAATTGCTCAATTCACCGTATTTCATTTTTTTTTCTCCTCTTAAACAATACCGGATTCTTTTTCTACGATTCCCATTTTTTCATCCAAAGTCTTGATAATAAAATCCGCATCTTCTTTATTAATGCAGAGAGGCGGCTTTATCCTTATAACATTTCCCGCCATAGAGCCCTTGCCTATAAACAGCCCCCCGTCTTTGCAGAGTTCCATCATCCTTAAGGTTTCCGCCGCTGCCGGTTCTTTGGTCTTTCTATCTTTAACAAGTTCAATTCCAAGCATCAAACCTTTGCCGCGGACATCTCCGATGATCTTGTGTTTTTTCTGAAGTTCCTTAAAACCTTCTTTAAGCTGTTTGCCTATTACCTGAACATTCTTCCTGTATTCCCTTTTTTTAATCGTCTCTATCACAAGACGGGCCTGAGTGGTTGAAACAGGATTACCTCCATAAGTGGAAAAATGTATCAGATTCCTGTGACACTCCGCGATTTCAGGAGTTGTTATAACGCCTCCTATCGGAATACCGTTACCCATGCCTTTAGCCATCGTCATCATATCCGGCACCACCCCATAGTCTTCCATTCCGAACCAGCTGTCGCCCAGACGCCCGAAACCTGTCTGCACTTCATCGGATATAAGGAGCCCGCCGTATTTATGAACAATCTCCTGGATTATTTTAAAGTATTCTTTGGGTGGAGTAATAACCCCGCCAAAACCCATGATAGGTTCCGCAAACATTGCCGCTATTTTTCCCGCGGTAGAACATTTGATAATATCTTCCACCTGATAGGCGCATCTCATATTACAGGATGGATATTCCAGCCCCATCGGACAGCGGTAGCAGTATGCCGCAGGCGCATGATTCACTCCAAAAGCAAAAGGCGTGGCGTTGCGCCATATCCCCTGGCCGCAAAGAGCCATGGACATTAACGTTCTGCCGTGAAAAGAGTGCTGAAGCGCGATAAATTCATATCTTTTTGTATAATTTTTCGCGATTACCGCGGCAAATTCATTCGCCTCTGTACCTGAATTAGTAAAAAATGATTTTTGCAGTTTTCC
>VMTI01000006.1 GCA_013791675.1 bacterium
ATTTCGTTTCCCACATATTGCATTATACCACTCTCTCCGCTTAATTCAAAGCCTAAATGTGTATATTTCGGTTGAAAGCAGCAGGTATATTTTGGATTTTGAAAAGCAAACATTCTAACAGAAATACAGCATTTCACTTTCTAAGCAGTCATGCTTTTTTGCTTTAGCGCTTTTTGCGTGTTGCTATGAATTTTTCGACGCTTCTGTCGTAAGTTTTTTCCGCATCATCGGAGAAATAACAGGCGGGGAGCTCGCCCCTCATCCTGTGGTATCTGATACATTCGCAGCATTTACCTTTTTTCTCGCAGCTATAAGTACAATTGCAGTCTTTCAAATTTCTATCAATATTGCATTCCATCTTATCCCTCCTTATCTCCAACTTTGCATTTTTCCGAATACGGACAGAAGCGGCAATGCGCACCCGCCTTCGGATGAAAATCACCGGCTCTTATTCCGTCTATAACATTATCCATCGCTTCCAAGAGGCGCGCCTCGTCCATAATTTCCACATCAGCTATTTTGCCCGAACGGAGAAAGAAAAGCCCTATTTTCTTAACGGGGCTCAAGCCGAAAACATATTTACAGCCGAGGGCGTAAATATTCATTGGCAGAACATAAGGCGAAACGTCATCTTTTTTTCCCGTCTTATAATCGTAAATTTCATAAAAATCTTTATTTTTTTCCACACGGTCAATCGCGCCCTTTATGGTGCATCCCTTTCTTTTGAAATAAAAAGAAGCCTCTTTCATGAACGGCTTTTCAATAAACCGGGAAGAAAGGAAGTTCTCCGCCATCGCGTTTACCTCAGGGCTAAGCGCGGGAGAGAGGGATTCACTGACGCTCTCACTGAAAAATTCACCGCCACGGCTTTTATCAAAATGTTCTATGGCTATATGAAAAACATTTCCTATTTTTGCGGAGCCGGGGGCTGAGCAGGATGGCTTCTTCAAGATATAGTCATTTTTGTATCTCAAAGGGCACTCATAATATCCATCGATTTCCGAAACCGTAAAACCGTTTTTTATTTTTTCGTCTATGACAGTTTTTTCAGAAAAAAATTCCGCCGGAATCGCTTTCCTGAAAACGGGAACAGAAGTTTCCCTCTTTTTTTCCGCATTTTCAAAGGAGCCTTCCGCCCGGACATGCCGGGCCAAACCGGCGAACTCTTCTTTGAGAAAAAAACTGTTTCCTTCGCCGTCAAGAAAAAAAGACAGCATTGCGCTCAACTTCCCTCTTGAGGGATGGCCGATAAGATAAAGCCTCTTTTGCGCGCGTGTCATTGCGACATAAAAAAGCCGCCATTCTTCGTCGCCGACGCAGGCAGGCCCCTTTTTCCTGACCCTGCGGCTTATAGTTTTTCCGGTAATTTCCCAGGGGCTTGAGGATGTGTTTTTGCCCGGAAATTGAGAGGGCGCTATATTGGAAACAAAAACGACTTTTCTTTCAAGGCCTTTGATTTTGTGCACCGTCATTATATCAACGCAGTCGGCAACATCCACCGCGGCATCGGATTCCACCGCCCCCTGTTTATCAAGGCCGCTGATATATTCTATAAATTCAGAAAGGGCCGGCGATGATGACAATTTTTCATAGCCCATCGCCAATTCCATAAATTTCTTTATGTTCGCCAGAGCGCGGAGACGGTACACTCCTTCAAAGTTGGCTTTGACCCATTCCGTCAGGCCGCAGTTTAGAATAACCGCCAGTATATATCTGTAAAGCGCGAGGTTTCCCGGAAACTGCCTGTTTTTGAGAAAGAAAAGAACGCTGTTCCTTTTGGCTTCGGGGAGCCCTCCTGAAGCGCCCAGAAAAGCTTCAAAGAGAGACTCTCCCTTTTTTCGGCCTGAGGCGAAAGAATATATTTCATCGAGCGTGAAAGAGAGCATCGGGCTTGTCAGAAATTCAAAAAACGCGCTGTCGTCGGCGGGCGACGCCAAAAATTTAAGAATGGCCGTGAGCTGCCTTATTTCGGTACGATCGTAAAACCCTCCCCCCGACGCTGTCAGAAAAGCTATGCCTTCGTCTCTAAAAACTTTTTCATAATCAGACACAGAGCTTTTTAAACTTCTGAGAATAACGGCAAAATCGCTATTGTTTAATTTTTCTTCTTTTTTCAGGCGCTTAATTTCGCGCGCTATATACAAAGCCTCCTGCTCCCTGCTTTCAGCCGTCACTATTTTAACGGGCTCGCCATCAGGGGCATCATCCCGCGGCGTCAGCGGTTGGTAATTTTTGAGCTTGCATCCAATCAAGTTCGCAAAATCAAGTATGCTTTTATCGCTCCTGTAATTTTTGGAGAGAGCATGCGAAATATGCGGCTCATTTTTTATCTCTGATATATTTTCCGGAGTTGCTCCGCGAAATTCATATATGGACTGGTTGAAATCCCCGACAACACAGAGTGAGTACGGATTGATTTTTTTGAAAAGCTCCATCTGCACGGGGCTGGTGTCCTGAAATTCGTCTATGAAAACAAATCTGTATTTTTCGCGCACAGCTTTCCTTATATCTTCGTTTTTGTCCAGCAGATTATAGGTTTCAAGAAGAAGCTGCGGAAAATCCATCACCGAATGCCTTTTCATTTCAGATTCAAAAAGCCGGTAAATCGCGCTCAGAAAAGAAATAAAATCACCGCCTCCTTCCCACCGGTAATCCGCGAGAGCAAGGGGTGTAATAAGCCTGTGACGCAGTTGGGTGATAAAAGTGTATATCTCCTTCGCGCTGCGCAGGTCAAGCGGCGAGACCGCACCCAGAGGAAGCGTGTTTCTGGCCTTATCTATTATTTTTTTGAAAAATATATATTCGTTTCCGCCGCTGATTATTTCAAATTTAGAATCTATTCCCGCCGCCGCGGGATTTTCTCTTAAGATATCCGCGCAGAAAGCGTCTATCGTGAAAATGTTTAAAAAAGGCAGCATCCTCGGCTCGCCCAGTTTTCTTATGACGCGGTCCTTCATCTCAAAAGCCGCTTTCCGTGAAAAAGTAACGGCCAGCACATTTTCCAGCGCGCCATGAAGAGTTTTTCCTTCACCCATCAGCATTTCCAGTTTTCCCAAAAATTCGCCCACAAGATACGTCGTCTTGCCTGTGCCGGCTCCGGCGGTGGCGACAGTCAGCTTACCTCTTTTATCACCGCTCATATATATCGGCTCCTTTGAGGCGCTGGCACAAATATTCGTATGGACAGCCACGTCGGGGACAGGAAGGCGCCGGATAGAAATCTCCTTCTTTCATAGCTTTCGCGGCCGCGGTCAGTTTTATCTTCATCTCGGACACGGCGGATGCGGTTTTTTCATCATTCAGCTTAAGTGTCACTTTCAGAGGATAATCCCCGGGCTTTTCGTAATCAGCCAGCCAGAAAAGCGTTATATCCGAGCATCCCCCAACGGCTTCGGCATAAACCGGAAGAGCCAGATGCTCGCCTTTCTTTATCTGGTTGCGCAACGCGAGGGCTTTGAATTTTCCTCCCGGGCTGGTCTTATAATCTATTATCTCATAACCGCCCGGCACTTTATCCACCCTGTCAATTCTGCCCGTCACATTGACGCCCGCAACCTTTACGGTTATGCTCTTTTCTCTTTCAACAACATCAAAAACATTCCCGCCCTCAGCGTATTTCCGCAGAAAAAAATAAAAAAAATCCCTCCAGCACACCGCTGAATGACGGCTATCAAACTCTTCAGCGGGGTTGGATGAAAACACCTCGCTCGTCAGAGCCGCCATGCGGAGCGTCATTTTATCTTTATCCCCGGGAACGGGAAATTCCGCGTGGAATTTTTCCATAATCCTGTGAACAAGCTGGCCGCACAAAGCGGGTTCGGAAATCCTTTTTTCAAGGGCGATGATATTCTCTATCAAAAACTTCAGGGGACAGGATATATAACTTTCCAGAGAGGACACCGACACTGATGCGTTTAGCCCGCCGGGCCGGGAAATTTCATTTTTTATTCCGGCGCAGGAAACTTTATCCGCTGTGACCATTTCCATTTCTACGGAAAAAGGCATCCGGGGCTGGACGCTTCCCACGGGAATGCTTTTGAGAAATTCCTCTATATAGGGCGAAGAAGGAGTTTCTTCGTTTTCCGATAGAGCAAAAGACACGCAAACTTTCTCCGTACCCGAAAAAAGCGCGCTGCGGAATATTTTTTCCTCGGTGGCGAAATGCTTTTCTTCATCTTGCGAAGTTTTCAGATAAACTCCGGGGGAAAACTTGCGCGGAAATTTACCCCACACAGCGCCCGGAATAAAAACATATTTAAAATGACTGCCTTTGGCTTCATGAACGGTCAAAAGCTTCACCGTGTCCGGAATATCCCCCAGATAAGGCGCCCTTGCGAAAGTTGAAAGTGAATCGCTCAAAAAAGATATGAAAATATCAAATTTCATATCTCCTATTATATTGTGGAATTTTTCGGCGTACTCAAAAAATTTTCCAAACAGCCTGTTCGCGATAATGTCGTCGGCCGATAAACTCTCGGAGCCGCTGAAAACATAAAGCTTCTTTAACCGCGAAGTAATATCCAAAGATTCTTCCTTTATCACGCCCCGCGACGCTGCCCGCACTTTTTCAACTTTTAAGGAAAGCTCTTTCTTTTTATCCGCACGGCCTTCGCTATACCTGAATATGTCCGCCGCATCCATCTTAAACACCGGTAAAGCCAGCATATCGGGGAAAGAAACCTTTTCGTCCATATCGGCGGTAAAATAAAGAAATGACAAAAACGCCAGAAACTGCGGGTGCTTGAAGAAAGGAGCTCCCGACGGACAACTCACCGGAACGCCCTCCATGGCCGCCATATCCTCAAGCATCTTTATTTCATCACCGGTGTCCCTCGATATAACGGCTATGTCATCCGGGCCTTCTCCGCCGGATAGAAGTTTTTTAATTTCGGAGAGTATCCACCCGGCCTCATCGTAAGCGCTCAAAAATCTCATGACCTCAAATCCGGGTTCCGCGTACGCCGCAAGCTTTTTTTTATAATCTCCGAATTTTTCCTCAAATACGCGGCGTGTGCCCTCCGCGTCTCCTCCGAGAAAATCATATATTCCCCGCGACGCGTCGCCGGCGATATAGAGGCCCTTCAAATTAGCGGATTTTTCAATCAGGCGGATAAATATTTCGGTCTCCCTTCTGTTAATATCCTCCCAGCCGTCAAGAAAAATATAATCAAAGTTTTCGCTGAAAAAGCCCGAGGACGCTGATTCAAGACAGCAGTTTTCCACATCCCTCAAATCAAAAAGATTTCTTTCTTTAAGCCGCTTTTTATATTCGGACAGGATTATGAATTCATCCTCGCTGAGGTGGGCAGACGGATTAATCTTATAACTGTCTATAAAATTAACGGCATCTGTTATAAATCCGCCGAAGCGGCAGCATGACGAAAAAACTTTCAGAGAATTTCGCACTTCCGCCCTGGAAAGAATATCCTTTAATACGGCTTCCTCTTCTTTACCGGAAATAATTGTAAAGTCACAGGACCTGGTGAATTGATAGCAGTTTTTTTTAAGAGCCCATTTGGCGAAACCGGAAAAACTATCAATGTGCAGTTCCCCCGAGCCTGCGCCGCGATGCCGCCGGACTGCCTCTGTAAACAGGCCCTTGACGGTAAGGGGGCAAAGCACAAGAATTCTTGAAACATCCGAGCCGCCGGCTATAAGTTCTTCAAATTTTGACAGCAGAAAAGACGTCTTTCCGCAGCTCTTAGTCTGCCGCGGCTGAAAGTCCGCCGTGGCGGGCGGAGCGCCTTCCCCATCAATAAATACAATATCGGTTTTCAATAAACTATTCCATCCGCCGGGCCGGAAGCCCGGCGGATTTCATTAAACCTTTATTTCGCTTTATGGCGCATTGCTTTGCGTCTTTTTTTAAACTTGTGTCTTTTTACTTTAGCAAGTTTCCTGCGTCTTCCTTTCACTTAGCTATACCTCCTCTCAAAATTCCGCTTTCATTCGAAAAAAGATCCGTGCGTAATATCAGATAACACACAATCAATATTCCCACAGCATCCACGGCGACATCAGCAATGCTGCCGTGCCTTTTCGGCACATAGAGCTGATGAAATTCGTCGCTAAAAGCATATAACAAAGCCGGCACTGCCGCGAAAATCGCAAGTGTCCGGCGTTTTATCCGCGCGGAGTCCAAAAGCGCCAAATATAAAAGCGCAGTCAAATAAGCGAACTCAAATATATGCGCCGACTTCCTGACAAACAAATCCCAAATTCCGAGCCCCATATCAAGTCCCGGAATATCTGAGAGATAATATATAAGTTTCGCCCACATAACAACAGCGAGCCATTTAATAAAGACCATCAGAACCCTATTTTCTTTTCCTGCGAAGGTAAAACTTCGCCGAACGAACTTTCATATCTTTTCAGATTTTCGGCGGCCGCCTGAACAAACCTCTTGGCGTGCGCGGGACTCATTATAACCCTGGCTGCGACGGACGCCTTAGGCTGCTGGGGCTGCAGAAAAGCAAAATCAAAAACTATTTCTTCTTTCGTGTGGCTTATGAGCGCCATATTAGCGTAAACGCCTTTCTGAATATCCTTATCTATTTCTATTTGAATTTTTCTTTCCTCACGGTTCATCTTTTTAACCTCCTTGGTTTTCTTGTCCCATTTCACAAAACTGTGGGCGCCTTTGTTGTAACGTTTTATTTCAGACACGGTATTTATCCGCGAAGCGCGGCGCCCGCCTTCTTTTTTCCGGAGTCTGCGAGAGACAATCAACATTATTACCTTTATGATTGCTCTGCCGTTTATTACCCCGACCTTTCGCAGAGAGAATTTTTTTAGCAATAATTTTTCCGTATTCCACTCCGGGCTGGTCAAAAGTGTTTATATTAAGCATCTCGCCGTATATTGCCGTGGCGGCCATGAGCATCATCAGAAGCTGACCAACATACTCCGGTGTCACCTCCGGCATTTTAATTGTGATAACCGGACGCCTCGCCTCGCCGAGAGAAAGAGCCGTGCCCGCTTCCTCCGCCTTAAAAAGTTCGGAAATATCTCTGCCGCCGAACACGAAATCGCCGAGCTTTGGAATTTTAAACGACCCTATGCCTTCTACCGACAGAAGCGTCACAACTTTGTCCTGCGGGCCTTCGGTATAAAGTTGCAGCTGGGAATGCTGGTCTGTAACGCCCTTGGCTTTTACAGGCGTGGGCCCCACAAAAACATCGCGGCCGTTTCTGTCCTTCTTTTTACCCAGCGATTCCGCCCAAAGCTGCGCGAACCATTCGCTCACCGTGGCGAGATTTTCCGAGTAAGGCATAAACACATTTATTCGGCGGCCTCTTTTGTAAAAAAGATAATGCATAGCGGCGTAAAGAGCCGCGGGATTATCTTTCAAACCTTCCTTAAAACAAAATTTTCCGGCGTCGCCCGCGCCTTTTAAAAGCTTCTTTATATCTATCCCCGCAGCGGCCGCGGGCAAGAGCCCCACCGAAGACAGCGTGCTGAACCGCCCTCCGACGTTAGACGGAATAGAAAAAGAATCAATTCCGTTTTTGCGCGCGAATTCACGCAGATAACCTTTTTCGGGATCCGTTGTTATCACTATATGCTTTTTCCACGATTTACCTGTTTTCTTTTTGAGCATTGCAAGCGCGGCGGAGAATATGGAAAGAGTCTCACCCGTCGTGCCCGATTTGGTTATAACATTAAAAACCGTATCGGACACGGGCGCAATGTCAAAAATACCTTTCACAAATTCCGGAGAAATATTGTCGGCGATAATAATCCGCGGACGGCCTCCCCTCCCAGCTAAATCTCTCATATTGTAAAAAGAAGGCGCGAGCGCGTCTATCAGCGCGCGGGGCCCGAGGGCGCTGCCGCCTATGCCCAAAACCGCAAAGTTCCTGCATTTACCTTTTAGTTTATCCGCGTATTTTTTTATATCCGACGCGTTTTTAAAATCATCAGGAAGCTCGGCGAATCCCACTTCCCCCGACGCCCTGCGCGCGTTGAGTTTTTTCACGGCGGTTTTGACGGATGCTGATATTTTGCTGAGATCGCCTTCGCTTAAACCCCCGGCGCCTATGGCGCCCGACAGCGACGCGCTATAATCAACGCTTATTCTTTTTGCGAAATTTTTCTTAGACGATTTCATAAATTCATACCTCCGCCAATAATGTCACTTCCGCAAAATATGTCACAGTACCCTCAACCAGATGCCCGGCGAGAGCAGACCCCCCGTCAAGGCCGCAAACCACGTGCAGATGCGCGGAGCCCGCGGCGACACTTCCGTTTCCCATAAGCTCGGCTTTCAGGTCAAACTTTTTTTTATAATGCTCCGGCGGTATTTTCTTTGACTCCTGATGAATGGTTATGAGTTCAAAATCCCTCAACGCTCCCACACAGGAAACTATAACGGCTTCTTTTATGCCTTTTGCGGCCAGCTCTCCCTCAAGAAAAGCCATAATCTTTTCACCTTCGCCTATTTTCACTTTTATTTGCTTCAGCATTTTTCCTCTCAATTAAACCTTTCTACCCTAAAATCCGCGACGCTTTCAGTAATTTGATTATATCAAATCCGTTTGACTTGTAAAATGAGTTTATGTAGAATTACGAGTGTAGAAGCAAAATGAAAACCCTGCTTTTTGCGATGAACGCCGATGCAGAAAGCAGAGTCAGGCCCGGCGGCCGCGGCGCCCGGATTAAGCAGAATATTCGGCAAATTGGGGGAAACACTTTAGAAATGGCAAAAAAATTAGCCGTGAAAACTATATTGGTATGTGATGACTCTCCCGAAACGCGCCTGCTTCTCAAAAGCGTGCTGACAAATGACGGTTTTGCGGTGTTAGAGGCTGAAAACGGCCTCGTGGCGCAGGCGCTTGCCGAGGCTCATATTCCTAATCTGATAATAATGGATGTGGTCATGCCCGGCCAGGACGGAATAACGACCATAGTCAAACTCGCCGCCAATCCGGAAACTTCAGGCATCCCCATCATTATAATGACGGGGAAAACCGCGATAACCAAACTCATAGACCATGACTCCCTCCAGGTTAAGGCCATTTTTGAAAAACCCTTTTTTATGAAAGATCTACGCGCAAAAATTGCAGAAATATTTAATGACTAATTTATTTTGTCGCGCCGGAACGCTGCGCATTGCTCTTGCCGTTTTTATCGCGCAGCAGGGTTTTCTTCGCGCCGCCGAGCCCTCCGCCGCCGCCAGAGCCGAAGCGCTGTATAAACAAGGAAACTTCGCCGAAGCCGTGGCGACGGCCGAAGATGAATACGCCCGCACCGGCGACAGCGAATTAAAAATATCCCTTATTAACTATTTAACAGAACTCGGCCTTGATATGAGTTTTAAAGAAAACTACAACGCCGCCGCATACGCTTTCAGCCGCGCGCTCGCCCTCGCGCCGGACGACGTCACCCTGAAAGAATTAGCCGATACAACCAAAGATTTAAGCCTCCCTCTTACTCCTAACGGAGAAACGCCGACAACGCCGGCACAGCCCTCTGTTAATGATGCTTATTTAAAACAGCAGCAGGCACTTATGCTGAAAC
The DNA here is from genome assembly GCA_013791675.1 of bacterium. GTDB lineage: Bacteria > CG03 > CG03 > CG03 > CG03 > CG03. Next base: position 9,520 of record VMTI01000006.1, read on the forward strand.
TTGAAAAACTCACGGATGCGATAGGAAAAAATTACCCGGCAGCTGGCGATGCTAATAATCGCCTTCAGCAGGATGCAATATCAGCGAATACGGAAAAAAAACTTGATAAGCTGATTGAGGCAAGTGAAAATGCCGCCGTTTCCATAAACAAGGCAGTATCTGAAACCGGAACAAATATAAAAAGAACCTTTATAGCGACTGTCGCCGCAGGCGCCGCTGCCATAGCGGCGCTGATAGCGTCGGCTTTTTTGATAGCGCGCTATGCCGTAAACAGGCACCACCTGCTCAATTTTTCGCTAAAAAATTCAGCGCCGGAAATTACTCAGCGGGAAAAAGCCAAAAGAATTCCTATTATTAATCCTCTATCCGATGGCCTTTCTGTCGCGAACGGCACAAAGTATGAAGGCATAGATATAATAGAGGCCGAGCTTTCCAGCGAAGACAGCACTGAGGCATCTGTGGCAAAGAAACTCCTTGAACCTTTTCTAAACGATTCAGACATAGAACTGAAAATACGGGCAATAAAAGCTCTGTACAAATACAGCGAGGACGAAGCCTGCCTCCTGCTGGAGCAGGAAGCGTTTAAAAGCGGGGACGGTATAAAAATATTCTGCCGGCTCATACAATTGCCAAAGCCTGAAAAGAGCGCGGAGATCGCCGGGGAACTTATGAAAAAAATAAAACCCTCGGAAAAGAGCCTCCTTGCGAACGCTCTGCTTAAAATAAATACGCCTGACCTTGATGAAAAACTCCGCGCTCAAATAAACTCACTTGCGGGAATATCCAAAAGCGGGGACTGTATTGTCGGCTGACACTGCCTTAATTTTTCCGTGTATTTTAAATTAATTCCAGACAACCGCATTATGTGTGTTTTTTTATATTCAAATTTGTTATCATTAATTCAAAAAGACGCTGAAAATGAGGATGCGCCCGGACGCATAAAATTATATGGATGATCAGGAAAAATTATCGCTGCGAAAACAGGTGGAAATCTTAAACCTGCAGAAAGACGTGCTGTCGCGGCAGCTCTCAAAACTCAGAAACGATATCTCCGGGGAAAGATCTGAATTCCAAAAAAAGCAGACAACTCTTCTCGATGATATCCGCGAAAAAGATATTGAAATCAGGGCTGTCCGCAATTACATGGAAAAGAGAGACAGTGAAGTTAAAAACCAGCTCAAAGATGAATTTCGCGCGCTGGAAATGGAGAAAGAGCGCATCGCCGAAGTTGGCAAAGAACTTGATGCCCGCAGGGACTTGATAGAAGGACTCATAACCGAAAAACAAAGCGAATTTGAAAAACGCCTTAAAACCGAAGAAGAACTCTTTGAAAAATCCCGCGATGAATATCTGAAAAACTCTAAAAAAATGCAGGCGCAATTTGACGAGTATCTGCACAAAAGCGCCGTTGATAAAAAGCAAGCCGATGAAGAACTGAATAATTTGAGAGAACAGCTTCTTCGCCAAAAAAACACCATTGAGGAAAACAGAAAAACAATAGCTTCCTTCTCCGTAGCCGGTGATGGAAAAGACATCCAAATTGAAAAATTAAAAAAAGAAATATCCGTTATTTCCGCCGGCAAAGAAACTCTCTCTCTGGCGCTGGGCGAAAAAACAAATCTTCTCGCGGCCGCAGGGAAAACCGAACAGGATCTTAAGGAAAGTGTGAATCAGATAAAGGCCGCCATGTTCTCAAGAGAAAAAGAACTTTCCGAAAAAAACACCCTAACCAAAGAAAAGACATCAGTGCTCAGCGCGGAAATAGAAAAACTGAAAAAAGACAATAATCTTCTTTTATCCGAAGCGGTAAAAAAGGCGCGGGAAAACACGCAGACAATAAATGATCTGCGCAAGCTTGCTGAAAAAGACAAAAAGCTGCTTGATAATTCCGTAAAACGCATTATAACGCTCAAAGATAAAAATAACGGGCTGACAAAACTAAAAACAAAAAACACGGAGCTTGCCGAATCTCAATCCGAACTTGAACAAAAGCTTAAAAATATTCAATCAGCCAAAGCAAAAGAAATAGCGATGCTGCAAAAGAACATTGCGGAAAAACAAACTACGATAGATTCCCTCTCCGCCGTTACCGTGGGAAAAGACGGTCAAATTGAAGAATTAAAAAAAGAAATATCCGTTATTTCCGCGGACAAAGAAACTCTCTCTCTGGCGTTGGGCGAAAAAACAAATCTTCTCGCTGCCGCAGGGAAAACCGAACAGGATCTTAAGGAAAGTGTGAATCAGATAAAGGCCGCCATGTTCTCAAGAGAAAAAGAACTTTCCGAAAAAAACACCCTAACCAAAGAAAAAATATTGGAGCTGAGTGCGGAAATAGACAATATTAAAGGGCTCAATAACCATTTGACTAATGTCAAATCCGATATTGAACAAAAGCTTAAAAATATTCAAACCGCAAAAACAAATGAAATAGCGGATATGAGAAAGAACATTGCGGAAAAACAAACTACGATAGATTCCCTTTCCGCCGCTACCGTGGAAAAAGACGGTCAAATTGAAGAATTAAAAAAAGAAACAGCTATTCTTGAAAACGAAAAAACAGCGCTTTTGAAAAAAATTGACAATATGCGGCAGCAGTCGCAAAATTCTGAAAAAACAGCCGATGCATTAATGAACACGATTCAGAAAAATGAAACTCTGCAAAAACTCAACGCCGCCCTTGAGACAAAACTCGGCAAAATAGAATCCCTGCGGCAAAAAAAAGACAAACAACACCCGCCCGCTTCGCCTGCGGCAACACGCAACTTAAAATTCAAATGCTCCGAATGCGGCGCCTTGGTCGGGGCAAATGACAAAAAATGTCCTTCGTGCGGCGAGAAATTTGATTAACAGAGCCTGCCGCATAAATGTAGCCGCAGCTGCAAGCGCTTCGTTCCGCCTCGGCGGACTTTCAGCTGCCGTAGCAGATGCGCCGTGGCGCGCGCCTTACACTAACTAATTTTGCCGCCGCAAAGTTTGACAAAAAAGGCCGAATAAATATACTATATGCCCCATGGGCCCGTAGCTCAATCGGTAGAGCACTGCCCCTTTAAGGCAGGCGTCGATGGTTCGATTCCATCCGGGCTCATAAAATTATTTGAGTTTTTATTAAGTTTTTGTGCCCCCATGGACTAACGGTTAGGTCATCACTCTTTCAAGGTGGCAGTCGGGGTTCGACTCCCCGTGGGGGTACCAAAAATTTTTATTCTGAAAATTGATGAGAATGACAACATTTCTCATTTTCTTTTTTAGGTTTCCACGCGACGAGATAGCTATTTTTCCCTAAACGTTTTGTGCGGCAGGGTGTTTGAAACCTGCTATATTTTTACATTCAAGCAGAAAAATAAAAAATTGGTCGACCCTATTAAACCTTGCTCGAACCCATTTCGAACAGGAATCATGCAATGAATAAATCTGCTCATTAAAAAATTATTCCTCATACTCGCAAGGCTCGCCCACAATGCCCGCATGAAGCGGGCAAGCGGGCTCGCACTTGCTCGCCATCGCTCGGCGCCTCCGACTATCCGTCCGATCATCGTCCGGA
>VMTI01000272.1 GCA_013791675.1 bacterium
ACGCCGAAAAAGAAATGATAAAAGCCATTGATAAAGCAAAAGATTCCGGCGATACCTTGGGCGGAGTTTTCACTGTCGTTATATGGGGACTGCCTCCCGGATTCGGAAGTTATGACGTGTGGGAGAACCGTCTTGACGGGCGTTTCGCGAAAGCCCTTATGTCGGTATCGCCGGAATCTTTTGCTTTATCAATGGCTTTTATCATTTCTTTTTCGGCGTCCTTGTCCAGACAGCGGACTGCGGAAGACGCAGTTTTTCGCACGACATCATCGTAATTGTATCTAGCGGCTTTGCCGCGTATGCCGCCTATTTCTTTTGTGAAAGAATGAATTCTTATACCCAGCTCGCTCAGAAGTTTTATGCACACGCTTCCAGCCGCCACGCGCGCGGCCGTTTCTCTGGCTGATGCCCTTTCAAGGACATCCCGCAAATCCTCTCTGCCGTATTTTATTAAACCCGCGAGGTCGGCGTGTCCCGGGCGTGGCTTAGTCAAAATGAATTCATCCGATTTATCCTCGGCTTTTTCGGACATTATGGTTCCCCAGTTTTCCCAGTCCTTGTTTTCTATGAAAAAGGAAACAGGAGAGCCTATTGTCTCGCCCCACCTTACGCCCGAAATCATTACGACATGATCTTTCTCTATGGTCTTCATCCGCTCGCCGCGCCCGTATCCGGTCTGCCGCCTCGCAAGATGAAAATCTATATCCGACGCCTGTAATTGAAGCCCTGCAGGCACGCCGCTTATAATAACATTATAGCCCCGTCCGTGCGATTCTCCCGCTGTTTTGTAATTAATCATATTTCCTCCTATAAGGGGTCAGGTCTTGACATTTGACATAGTCAAACGGGCGAACTTTAAATGTATGCTGTCAAATGTCAAGACCTGACCCCATTCTTACGCGCCCTGTCTTTCATCCCGCCGCTATATTTTTCATCAATTCCACGGGCGCGCGAGTTCCCGTCCAGAAAGTGAAGGAATCCGCCGCCTGATAAACAAGCATATTAAGGCCGTTCTGCCTGCGAAGGCCTTTCCGTGAGGCCTCTTCAAGAAGCGGAGTTTCTCTGTTGTAAATACATTCAAAAACATAAAGGTTGTTATGCAAAAAATCCGCGGGAACGGGAATTTTATCGTCACTCATACCCAACGGCGTCGCGTTTATAAGAATATCACAGTTTTTGAGCTCCGAAAAAGAGGAGCTTTTCACAACCGGCAAGGCGGGGGCGAATTTATTCAGCCGTTTTCTAAGCTCCTCGGCTTTTGTTTCGTCAATGTCTTTAAGAAAAATTTTCCGCGCTGAGGCAGAAGCCAGAGCGAAAGCCGCCGCTTTAGCGGCTCCCCCGCAACCGACGATAAAAATGTTTTTGTTATGGGGATTAATATCTTCTTTCAGGGCCTTGAGAAAACCCGAAGCGTCGGTATTTGTTCCCAGCCATTTACCTTTTTCCTTCTTTGCGCAATTTACGGCGCCCACGGACGACGCGATAGAATCTATTTCGTCGAGACGGCTCAAAATTTTTTCTTTGTAAGGATAGGTTATGTTAAAGCCCTCAAGCTCTGTTTTCATATTTTCTATTATTTTCTCGAAATTTTCAGGCGATGCAGGATATAAATCGTAGCGCCAGAAGAGAGAAAGTTTTTTGAAAGCGCCGTTATGAATCGCCGGCGAAAGCGAGTGCTCCACCGGCCAGCCCACAAGCCCGGTTTTTATTATTTTGGTATTATCCACTTTATTCCCCCGACACCTGCATATCTCCGACCAGAAGGCTCGGGCTGCCTTGCGCGGAATAAAATTTAAGGTCATTTCCCACGCCTTTTATGCTGTGCAGAAATTCCAGAAGTCCGCCTGAGATAGTTATGCCTCTGACGCTTTTAATCATTTTTCCGTTTTTGTAAAGCCGGCCCCGCGCTCCGAATGAAAAGCGCGCCGTCTGAGGATCCACAAGATGCGTGCCTATTATCTCATCCACCCGCAGAATTTCGCCGTCTCCGAGGAGAGATGATATTTCGTCTGACCCCTTTTCTATAAAAAGATTGAAAAAACCCGGCTGCGGCAGGCTGGAAACTCCCCGCACGGCGCTGCCCGTGGATTTTCTGCCGAGAAGCCCTGCTGTCCGGAAATCCGTAAGAAATTCGCAAAAAACGCCCTTATCTATAATTTTGTGCCTTTTCGCGGCGACACCTTCGCTGTCAAAAGGCATACTGCCGCTTAGGCGCGGTATTGTCCCGTCGTCTATGACCGTCAGAAGTTTTGACCCGACAGAAGTTCCTTCTTTCCATGAAGACGGCACCCTTCCCTCGAGAAACTCATCCGCGCAAAACCATCCTTCAATAATTGAAAGAAAAACACAAGCCGTCTGAGGGGGAAGAAAAACGTTCATCAGTCCGGAATCAAGCCCCGTCGCTTCGAATTGACTGACGGCGTCATCAACCGCCTCGTCTATTATTCTTTCCCTGTCTATGTCTTCGCGGAAACAACCGCTGTTATAACTTCCGCCCATCTGTACTTCCGCACCGGATTCTGCGACGAGAAGCAATCCTTCGGAAAAACCGGTTCTTTCCGCCGTAACGTTTTTCCCCGATGAATTGGCTATAGAAAGTTTTGAAGTTCCTCCCGAGAACGAGGCGCTGAGGCATTTTTTTATTCTGGAATCACGCTCGCGCGCTTTTTTTTCCATTGATTGAAGTTCTTCCCAGATTGAGGCGCTGTCAAAATCCAGCCCTTTGTGGTCGTAAATATCAACAGCCGGCGGAGCTGTTTCATCAGATAGAGCTATCTGCCAGCCCCATGAACCAGCATCAAACATCATTCTTCCGGCTTCGGACTCCAGAGCAGAAAGAGCGCCTCTGTTATTTGTCCAGGAAAAACCCATTTGACCGTTTTTAAGAATTCGCAGCGACGCGGCAAAACCCGACAGGCTCTCTTTTTCTTCCTCGGGAGAGCCATTCATCAAAGAATAAGAGATCCCCTTTTTTTCAACAATAAAAAGTTCTCTTGATTCTTCCGCCCCTGCAAGAAGCAGCTTTCTCCTTTCATCCATGAATAAGCAGAAAAAACAGGTATAACGCGATAAGCAGGCAGACGACGCCCACTCTTCTTTTGTAATGCAAAACATAGGAATCGTTGAAAACAAAGAAGTTGATGAAAGCGTGTATTCTTATGACAACATCTTCCCTGTACAGATAGCCGAAGGCCAGCACAAGAAAAAAAACGGCAAGCAGAAAAATTATAAATTCCATGGAAAAATTATATAACAAACCCGCCCCAACTGTCAATTTTTCAAAATTAAGACCGCAGGAAAACCAAAGGTTATCAGAAGACAAATTCTGCTAAGGAGCCATCCGTATTTTGTATAGAATGTGCCGCCTTTTCTAAGGCGGACATCGCCTGTCAGTATTCCGGATTTATTAAACTCCATGGACTTGATTATTCTTCCGGCGGGGTCAATGATTTGTGATATGCCGGACGATGCGGCTCTGGCAATCCAGAGATTCGCCTCCACCGCCCTCATGGGGCTCATCGCGGAATGCTGCAAATGCTGTATTTTTCCGTAGGCGTCAGGGTCAAGATTAGGCACAAGAATAATCTGCGCTCCCCTGTTGACCAGTTTTCTTGAACCATCTTCAAAATCAAGGTCATAACATATCTGTATCCCGAGCTTTCCTACCGGTGTATCCACAGGTTTCACATCAGGCGACGCTTTGACGTGGCTTTCAATAATCGGAATCGGGTGATGTTTGTCATAACGTCCGAGGATGTCACATCTGCCGTTTATAATCAGAGCAAAATTCTCAATCGTTTTTTTGTCTTTTCTTCTGCCTGAAAACAGAGAACTCTTCTTAGTTGCCCTATCTCCATGTTCAATCATTGCGCCTATAACCCGCAACTTATTTTTGTTTTTCTCATCCAGCCGCATCAGCTCCAGCTCCCGCATCTTCGGCCGCATCGTAATTGAATATTCCGGCCAGACGATTATATCTGCCCCCTGCTCTATTGCCTCGTCTTCCTTTTCCAGCAGCTTCTGGAGATTAAAAGATTCATCCTGGATAACCGATACCTTTTTTACTTCGCCGTTATCGCATGAAAGATTCAATGTCCTGTTATATCCCCACGCCCAGAAACTGGCCGGCAGAAAGACTCCCGCAAGAATATATTTTGCTCCTTTCTTTATGCCGGTAACCACCAATCCCGACGACAGGACAATCATAAAAGATATACCGTATGTTCCCCACAGGGAAGCTGTCTGCAGAATCGGATTGCTCACCTGCGAAAAGCCGAGGCCGAGCCAGGTAAACTCAAGGAAAAACATTTCACTGCGAAAATACTCAATGCCCGTCCAGAAAACCGGAGCGGCCGCAAGCCAGCCCCAAAAAATACCGTATTTTTTCAGTACTGATTTTGTCATCACCATTGACAGGACAAGAAACAGAGCCAGAACACAGATAAGCCCGAGACCCACGGGCCCGAACAGCCTGAAAAACCATTTGAGCGCAAACAGATAGAATACCAACCCTGTAAGAGCGCTTATGTTTGAGGCCTGATGCACATTTTCAGATTCATTGACCGCATAAAAAAGAGGAAGAAGAGCCACCCACACAAGATAACCCGAAGATATGGGCGGGAAACATAAGTTCAGAAGTATTCCCGATACAACAGCAGGCAGCAGAAGCGATAGCGATTTTTTCATATTTCCCTTTTTTTTACATGCATAACAAAACCTGTGAACTCGTACAAATCACTGAACTCACTTTCTGTAAGTAAAAGCCTTCCATTCAGCGGATCACCTATACAGTATATTTTACCAGCCTGTTTCGTCAACGCGACAAAATGACCGTAGGCTTTTGTTTTTACACCAATGATTGACAGAACAGGAACTTCGGACAGATATTTCTTTTTCATAATACGCAACGACGAATCCTTTTTTCTTCGCATATCTCGCAAGATACCAGATTTCGGTTCCCGTTAAAGATGTATATGAAGCACGGGCGACTTCTTTTTCCGATGCGTCAACTCCATAGTATTTAAGTGTGATTGCCAGCGAGCACGGCCCGCAGGTTGACGGCGTTGACTGCAAACACACCCCGTCCTTCCACTGATTATTCAAATCAAAAAATAAAGCCACCGGTGTCAGAACAGGTTTGACAAATGGCAGAAATATCAGAAGCAGACTCATCTTTAAATATTTCTTTCTGAGAAATGTTCTCTGTAGTCGTTTTTCATATTTTTTATCCGTTTCCATAAATCCCGCGAACAGGCCGCATAAAGCCGAGAGAATTTCTATGTTATTTACCGACCTGAATTCGTAATACCACACAGGGGTTTCTAACAGGTGGAGATAGTACGCCGCAAACGACAGCGCAGGAATACATAAAAGAAAAAACAAAATCCCGGCGGATGTTTTACCTGCGCCCTCGCCCATAATTTGCCGCGCCTTTCTTCCTGCAAAGTATAAAAGAATCCCGAGCGCCGCAGAAATAAAAAGATTATAATTGACAAACATAACAGTCTAATAAGGCGAAAAACATCGTCTAAATTCTCTCAATTTTCATAAATTAAGCCTCCCTGAATCCGCTATTTTTGCTTCCGATAAAATAAATAAGGTGATTTCCGGACGGCAGAAAAATCTCACGGGCAGAAGATATGTTCCGATTCCTCTGGTCACATACATTAATCCATTCTTTTCCCTGATGAATCCTGAAGCATATTTTTTACCATATATTGAAGGAACCAGCGGCGGCCCGATAAAAGGAATGACGACCTGTCCACCGTGTGTGTGACCCGCCGCAATAAGATCTATTTTGTATTCGTATAACTTCAGGATTTCAAATAAATCAGGGTTGTGCGTCATCAATAACCGCACTTCCTTTTTTTTAGTATCCTTCAATATCTTTACGATATTCTCATATCCTGTCAGAGAATCATCCAGGCCGATTAACCGGAGGAGCCCGCCTTCTTTTTCAATAGTCGCACTTTCATTTCTTAACACCTTTATCCCTGCCTGTTTAAGCCCTTTTGCAATGGTCTCCCCGTCGTGGTTACCCAAAACTGAATAAACCCCGTATTCAGGTTTCATTGTTTTGAGTATTTCTACAATATCAAAAATATACTCCTGTTTTCCTGTAACATAACCCCCTGTATTGAGCACAATATGCGGATTCAAATTGTTGACTTTAGAAATGCATTTTCTGATATATCCGGTAGAAACAATCTTGCTGCGGTGTACATCACCAAATAAAACAATGCGGAAATCCTTAAATTGCGGCGGTAAATTCTTTATTTCCAAAACATATTTATTGACTTTCACCCATCGCGGCTCAATTAAAAATGAGTAACATATAACAACCGCAATTATGAATCGTATAAAATGTTTAATTCTTTTCATGAACCTTTTTGCCCCATCTTTCTGAAAATAATTATTGCCAAAATAATCAGCGGGACAAACGCGAGGGCAATAAATATATTCACAATTGAATCAAACGAATTCATAGAGAATCTGTAATTGATATCAAAGGCGATTTTAGCAAGATCGCCTGTCATCCCTGCCTGCCAGCTTGAGCCGCTGACATAGCTGTTGTAAAAAGCCCTGTCAGATTTTAGCTTGAACAGAAATTCGAGCCCCTCTATGATGACGTGCCATCCGATAATTCCGTAGAGGAGACGTTCTGCGGCGACGAGGCCGGATTGAAATTTCGTTTTGAAAAGGCACAAATAAAGACAGACGCCCGCCAGAATATATTCGCCCAATATACCCCCTGCCGAAATCAGCCAGTCTTTTGCCGGAGTGAAAGCCAGCAGTCCATAAACGAGCGCAACGGAAATCCCCGCGAGAATAACGCCCTTGTATTTTCTGTAAAAAAAAGTGAGCGCCGCAATAACGAGCAATAAAAACACGCAGAAAGACGGGGTGTAAGACAAGCTTATCGCAACGCCTCCGGTATCAACCGGATTTACCGCGGGAATTGCGAAATGGCCAAACAGCCACATAATAACGGTGTGCCCCATCTCGTGCGCGAAAACTTTGACAAATCTGAACGGAAACCAGATAAGACGGAATTTCGGAGTGATAAAAAAAGAAATAACAAACGCGCTGAGGCACCAGACCCACGAGCTGGCAAGAACTTCCTCTCCGGCGGATGGCGGATTTATCTTACCGGCCTGTGACCATTCCGGCGCATCCCATGCAGGCGGACTTTTCTTCCTGAACGGCTCCATGCACATCCCGCAGTAAAGAGCGTCGTCTTTATTTTCATAACCGCACTTTGTACATTTCATTTCATATAGTTTACTTCATTTTTCCGGTTGTAGGAAGGCGTTTTTTCCTAATTTTTATAATTTTATAATTTGCGGCGCTTTGCCAACCGTCCTGTTTTTATGTATATTAAAAGCCATGTAGTTTTAGATAGAAGCCTTACAAAGAACATCAATGGAGGAAACAAAATGAACGCAGATGAAAGAACAGTAGATTTGCTGAAAGAGATTGCCGAAAAATATTCCCTTGATAAACTCGCTAAAGTGCTGGATGACAAGAACACGCTTTTGTTTAAAACAGATATATTTATCTGCCTGCGGGATATTGTTAAAGCAGCTGAAAACGGTGAAAACGTTCTTGCCGACCTGAAAGAAGCGAAAAATATTTACAAATCTCCGATTTTCGCCGTCAATCCGCGCAAAGGCGAATTCCTTATCAAATCCGCCCCTGATTTCAGCAAAGCCGTTTCGGGCATGGGAAAATATTCCTTCTGCTTCAAATTGAGCCCCTATCACATAATCAACACATTTTTGGCCGTGATAGAAGCGCAGATAACAAACATTGATCTTGACGCGCTTTATTCCAAAGCGGAAAAGCATATAAATGATTCCATAGATTATTCGCTCAAAAATAATCCTAACTGGAATAAAGATACTCTCACTGTCAAAAACCCTAAACTGGTAATGCCTGTTGGCGCAGCCGGATGCGGCAAATCCACTTTCTACAGAGAACTTTCCAATGTCGTCAATTTCTCGTGCGACAATATGCGTTATTTACTCTTTAAGAATTTTGGCCCCTGCTTCAGCTCTTGGGAGTCCGGCCTCGCGTGGTGGGTCGTCAACCGCGCGACAGATACCTATCTTTCCATGGGATATAATGTTTTCTACAACGGCGTGAACACCGACCTCGAATACCGGTCGCCCATAACAATGGAAAACCCCGACCCTCTTTTCGCGGGAATGCCATACGAGGTGAAACTCGTTTATTTTGAACCGCCGGCGAAACTGAGCAAAGACGAACTCGCCCAGCTAAAATCCATAAACCTCTGGGCTCAGAAAATAGAGGAACTGGACATGGCCTCTCTTTCTCCGAATGTCAGGTCAATAATGGAACTTATCAAAAGTAATTATATGCGGACGCTCGCGCGGACAAAAGATATATCCGAAGGAAAAGCTGAGCAGAACCCTTTTGACATACTCTACGCTGTTCCGGCGGCCATAGTAAAGCTTTTTGTGGAACAGTCCTTTGACGTACCACAAGGCGAAAACGTCGTCCTTGTACCGCGATTAGAGATACCCGACGACGCTGAAAGAGCGGCCTTTTACAGAAAATACGCCGAAACAGTGATTCAGTAGAAAAAGGGGTGGCAGACCGAAGTGTTTCGTCCATCGGGGCGAGGTCTGACGGGATATTAGCTTTCTATAAAAATACTGAATACGGGCGGATAGACAAAATGCTTTTTCACGCCGCATGATTCCGCTGCTTTCACGACAGCATTCTTATATTTATCAGGAAAACCCGCGGGAAGTTTAATGGCAATATCTATTTTGCCTATGGTTCGCGTTTCTATATTTTTTTCACAGTTCATTGTCATTTTCAAACCTTCGCTGCTTATGCCTCTCTGCGCGCAGAAAGCTATTACATAATATCCGGCGCAGGCGGCGATAGACGAAAGAAACAGGTCATACGGCGACGGCGCTGAATTTTCACCTCCGTCCTCAACCGGCTGATCAGATTGTATTCTGAAGCCGTGATACAGTACATCCACCTTTTTCCCACCCGGAAAAACAATATCTAATTTCATAATTTGCTCCTTTTCTCAACGCAAAATAGCAGCGTTTTTCGACACTCGCAAATGGTCATATGTTTTTAATTTTCACTTTATAACCACAGTCTCGGCATTTTAAATAAGGTTCCCGCAGCACGCCATCCATAAACCCAAAAGCCATTATTACCAAACCCCATATTTTCGATGCTCCGGTTTTAATTACATTTTCACTGCCGCATTTCGGACATTTCATTTTATTAACTGTATTTTCTGCTTTTTTGTTTGCCGGTTTCTGTATTTTCCCCATATAATCATCTAATATTTTTTTTGCTTCTTGATAATCCTGCTCTTTAACATTCAATTTAATACCGCTTAGAGCCGGTATATAATGCGGCGCGATACTGGCTATATAATAATCCGTAATGGAAGATTGTATGCCTTCACCATCCAGAACACATTTGGCAAGCTGAACGTCTACCACAAATACTGACGAGAAAACTGTCACTAATTTCATTCATATTATAGCGTTCAGTTTCGGGGTCAAGATCCAACCTCCATTGACTTCATCTCTTTTTCTACTTCTTTCATCACAAATAATCTTAATAGCGCCTGGTATGATAAATCTTTTTTGTGGGCTAAAAATTTCAGCCGCTCAATTAACCAATTTGGTAATTTCACCGGAATTGATCTGGAAGTCGGTTTCAAATTAGGAAAAGCCACTCTCGTGGCTTTACTCCAATCGAGGTAATCTGTTGAATCATGCGTATCCCAAAACTTTATCTCATCTTCTTTTGTTTTAAATTTCGGAATTTTTTTAAGCTGCTTCATTATACATTCTCCTTTCTTTTCTGCTGGCGCCTCTCGCCGTAATCACTCGGATTTTCCTGTTGCGAACAGTAAACACAATAAACAACAATCTTTTTGTGTTTGTCTTCCCCAGAGCCTGATACCTTGCTTCTGCCCGGGAATGTTTAATATCTGGCATGAGCATAAGAAGCATATTAAAAAAAACTTCTTCGCATTCGGCGGGATTTATTTTATGTTTAGTCTCTATTTTTTCAGTGTTGTATTTATCCCACTCAAATTCTACCGGCAATGATAATATTTCCATGGTATAAGAAACTTATACCAAAAACTCATTAAATTTGTCAAGGGCAATTTTTTGTTTGCAACTTGTAATCAAAAAAATTATAATTGGCGCTAAGGAGATTCCAGTTATAATGAAAAAAAGCATTTATGAAATAAACGAAAAAATCCTTCGGAAAAAAGCCATTGTCCTCACCGCCGAAGAAATGGTGTGCTATGTGAAGGAACACGGCGTAAAAAAAGCCGCCCGCGATATTGATGTAGTGACGACCGGCACCTTCGGGCCGATGTGCTCTTCGGGAATTTATTTCAACATACCCAAAACCAGACCCAAGATAAAACTCGGCGGCGGAGAAGTAACTCTGAACAAAGTGCCCGCTTACGCGGCCTATGCCGCGCGGGACGTTTTTCTCGGAGCGTCCGCCCTGCCTCATTATGAGAAAAATAGGCCCAAGCCTATAAATTTCAAATATGGCGGCGCCGGAGTTATTGAGGACCTGGTGAGAGGGCGTAGCGTTCTTCTTGAAGCGACCACTTATGGAACAGACTGCTACCCCGCTACAAGCCTCAGAAAAAGTTTTAAACTCGCTGATTTTACGGACGCCGTTTTATTCAACCCGCGCAACTGCTACCAGAATTATAATGTCGCCGTCAACAAATCTGGTAAAACGATATACACCTATATGGGTATTCTCAAACCCGACATGGGAAATGTCTCTTATTCTTCCGCGGGAACGCTCAGCCCTCTGCTCAACGATCCCGAACTTAAAACTATCGGCATAGGAACACGCGTTTTCATAGCGGGATGCGACGGATATATTGTCTGGCACGGCACGCAGCACACGACGGCCGTTAAAAAGAAAAACGGCTTTCCCGTTGGAGGCGCGGCAACCGTAGCGCTTATCTGCGACCTTAAAAAAACATCCTCCGAATTTCTCAGAGCCGCCTACATAACGGGATACGGCGTTTCTCTCGCGGTGGGGGTGGGAATACCAATTCCCGTCCTTGACGAAAGCATAGCGCGTGCCGCGGGGAAAGATGATGATGAGATATTCGCGCCAGTAATAGATTATTCTGCTGATTATCCCTATGGCAAAGAAAAAGCTATAGGCCTCGTAAGTTACAGAGAACTCAGAAGCGGAAGCATTAAACTGGGGAGAAAAGTAATTCCCTCATTCTCATGGTCAAGCCTCAGCAAAGCTGTGGAAATTTCCAAAATACTCAAGAAAAAAATTAGCGCCGGGCGATTCCTGCTCGGCGATCCCGTAGCGCCGCTCCCAGGAGCAGCGTCACGCCACGGCGCACTTTCAGCCGCGTCCGTCTGTGGCGTGGGGAGAATAAAATAATGGCTAAAAAAAGATTGGTACTCAAGTTTTCTCCCCAAATAGTGAACCAGCCGCTGATGTTCACTCTCTCAAAAAAATACGACGTATCCTTTAATATTCTCAAGGCGTCCATCGCTCAGAACAAATTTGGAATGATGATTGTTGAATTGGATGGAAAGAAAAAAAATATTGAAGCGGCATCCTGCTTTTTAAAAAAGAGTGGAGTGTCTTTTCAGCGTCTGGGAGAAGACATAAAGCAGGACGAGAAAAAATGCGTTTCATGCGGCGTGTGCATCGGCTATTGCCCCACAAACGCGTTTTCTTTTGACAAAAAAAACAAAGTTATATTTGATTCCCAAAAATGCATCGCATGTGAGTTTTGCGTAACGCATTGTCCATACGGGGCGATGACTCTAAAATACTGATTCAGTGAAAATAGAAGGCATCGGAGAAAAACATTTCTACCGTACTCGCACGCGCGAGAAAAATAACTTCACTCTAAAATACCGTCATTGCAGCATATTCATAAGCAGCGACGGCGATGTAGAAAAAGAGTGCCGCGAAAATCTTCCGAAAATTTACGGCGAAGTTGAGGAACATGTCCTATCCAATAGCGTCTTCGCGGAATCTTTGATTCCCGTAAACGGCGATAAAAATGATGCGCCGATAATAAAAAATATGATTGAAGCCGGACAAAAAGCGGGGACAGGCCCCATGGCGGCGGTGGCGGGAGCAATTGCGGAAGCTTTATTCCATTCGGTAAAAACGCCTTTCAATACACTCATAATAGAAAATGGCGGCGACATTTTCGCCACATCCGACAGTGATATAATATGCGGCCTTTATACGGGAAGCTCTTTTGATAAATTCGCTCTGAAAATTAAAAAATCTCTTCTGCCTTGCGGTATATCAAGCTCATCTTCAACAATAGGTCATTCGCTGAGTTTCGGCCAGGCTCTGCTTGGTGTTGTCATTTCGCCGTCAGGGGCAGTCTCCGACGCCTGCGCCACAGCTCTGGCAAACAGCGTGCAGTCGGAAAAAGACCTTGAAAATGCCGTCAATTTCTGCGCCGCCGGAAAACGAATAACAGGCTGCGCCGCTATCATAAATGACAAAATAGCTTTTGCCGGCGACATAGAATTTACTGAACTGTCTTAAGGGTTTATTTTTCTGATTTCCGTTTGGCGCTGACAGAAGAACCGTTTTCTGAAATATCGTCTCCGTTTTCATAAAATTTATTATTTTCGTTTAAGAATGCCACTCGCGTTTTAATAGCCACGGCATTTGCGAGAAAACTGTTGCTCTTAAATACCGCGGAACCGGAGGTAATTTTCGCTCCTATATCATTTTTGCTGATAAGATTATTTTCCGCGCTCACGCCTCCGCCGGCGACATTTATCCCGCAGTTGTTTCCGCTGATAACGCTTAATGAAATATCGCAAACTCCGCCCATCGTCGCTGAAACGGCTTTCTCGCTGCCGGTTAACCGGCAATTTTTAATCTCCATAACGCTTTCACCGTATAAAGCGGCCCCTTCGCGGCAGTTTTCCAAAAGGCAGTTATTCAGCGCTGCCGCGCTTTTATCAAAAAGAGCGAAAGCCGCATCGGCATTTTTTACCGACATACCCCTAAAATATCCTTCACCGTTTTTAACAAACATAAAGCCGCCCCAGGCGGTGCCGGGCACTGCCCCTGTTATAAGTATGCCCTCGCCTTTCGCGCGATCCGGCGCGATACCTGTTTCAATGGCGCCCTCAACAATAATATCCACCAGGCCCGTTCTAGTCATTTCGCTGCGGACACCGGATATGTCCCTGAAAAAAACAAAATCTTTTTCCGAAGGTTTAACTGTAATTTTTGTTCCGGATTTTATACGCAGCCGCGCACCCTCTTTTATGAGCAAATCTCCGGATAATTCTATTGCTCCGCCCCAAACCTCATTTTCGGATATAACACCCCCGAGCGTCGGCGACGCCGTGACAGCGTATTCGCAGTCAGATTCATTTTTTATGAAGCTATTCCCGGTTTCTTTTATGGACGATGAAGCATCCATTAAAACAGCCGAGCCGTTTTTTAGAAAGGCGTTTTTATTTATTTCTGCGAATGAAGCGCCTTTCAATCTTATGGCGAAAGCGTTTTTGACAAATGTGTTGCCGGATATTTCGCCCGACGATTTCTCGAAAAATACAAAACCGTTTATGTTTTCTCTCACCGACGAGGCGGCGCAATCAGGCCTTGCCGTGCCGGCCGCGGTTAAAGCCGTTTCATTTTTTTCAAACGTGCAGTTTCTGAAAAAAGGCGCAGCCGCGCCTCTCATACCCGCTGAGACCCCGCAGGATGTAAAAGCGCAGTCGGTGAAAAACGGCCTGGCCGAATCATAAATCAATACGGCATAACGGCAGTTGGAAAAACGGCAGTCCTTAAAAGACGGACGCGCGGCGTCGGAAATCACACATGCGGCAAAAAAATCTTCAAAAACGGCATTCTTGAATTTCGCGGCGTTTTCGTCCGTTATAAAAAATCCCGTGCCTCGGCCGGTAAATATGAGATTTGCAAGAGATGAAGAAGCCCCCCTGCCCGACATTATAACGCTGCCGAAAGGTCCGGGAGCGGCAAAAATGACGGGTTTATTTTCAGAACCCTCGACAACAATATTCCCCTCAATGATAATGTCGCACAAACCGTCAGATGTAATTTTTCTTTTCCCCGTGGGCGTGTCAGCGTAAAAATCCAGATCCCGCGCTGAAGACGACGACACAAAGATTTTAGTTCCTTCCTCTATCCTGAGAGTAGAACCGAAAGGAACGAGAAAATCTTCTTTTATTTCAACCAGCCCCCGCCAAAGCGCACCTTCTTTTCCGGCGGGCAAAGGCTTTGTTTCATATTTTTTCAGACTATCTATATCCATGCCATTGGCGTGGAAAAGATTTTCTTTAAGGTCGGCGGAAGCTGCGTCTTTTATGTAAAGGCCTTTGCTGTTTTGCGTAATCTCACAGCCAGAAAGGGTAACGCGGCTTCTGTGACGGGCCATAACTCCCGACTGTCTGTTTGAAAAGATCATGCTTTTTTCCGCGCGAACGCTGGAGTTTTCGTAAAGCTCAATGCCGGAAGTCGCGCAAGCGCTTATTTTTGAATTTATTATTTTAACGGCCGCGTCATTGGCGCTTATGAGCCCTATGCCGCAATTTACGATGTCAACATTATCCAGCAAAACTTCCGACGAGCCGCAGGCAAGAATGCCATAAACGGCGTCGCTTATTTTCACGCCTTTAAGAGAAACACGGCCCCGCTGGGAAACAACAATTCCGCCCCACCTTATGCCGGCGGGACCGCCCTTATCGTCAAGTTTGCCTATTGCGGTTGTGAGGCCTTTTCCGTACTCCGCTTCAAGAACACCTTCAACTATTATAACAGGTTTGCCCGTTATAGCAGTGTCTATATTTCTTTTTCCTATGCGTTGCTGGTATTTCAGCGAAAATTTTTCCTCGCCCGGAATTATTTCCGTTCCCGGCAAAATCCGCACCCGGGCGCCTTCTCTTATTATGCAGTCGCCCTGAAGCTCAACTTTACCGGAAAACTCCATATCTGATGTGATTTCCGGCGGAAATACCGATGATGAACTTGCGGCGTAAGAGGCACCCGCGCATACAAAAACAAAAAACAATAACGCAGCGCAAGCACGGCAGATGGAAAAACTTTTCTGACAGAAAGACGTCATTCTTTTTTATAAAAATCTATCGTCGTCACGCCGTAAACTTTAGTCCTTATAGGCTTCTGCGGAAAATCGAAATCGCATCCCGTCCTATGCTGGCAAATGGCGATTCCTCCGGATTCAAGCGCGCCGAAAACAACATTCATAAAATTTTTATCCAGCATGAGCGGATACGGGGGGCCTATGAAAATTATGCCGAATTTTGACGCGGTGTTTTCCAGATAGTTTTGAGCGTCGCTCGCGATAATGCTGTAATCGCCGGAAGCGGCCCCCGTGTTCTCAATATTTTTTCTTATAAGCAATGTGATTTGAGGGCTCTTTTCCACAAACACGGCATGCGCCGCGCCTCTTGAAAGAGCTTCCAACCCGACGGAACCTGTGCCGGCGAAAAGGTCAAGAAATTTCACCCCGCTTATAAAGGGATTCAAAATATCAAAGAGGGATTTTTTGCTTAACCCTGTCAGAGGCCTCACCCCCTCGGGGCAGTCAATCCTGCGGCCTTTGTATTTGCCGGATAGAACAGAAAGAAAAGATCGTTTTGGTGTTTTCATTTTCCGGTTTGCCCATATGTCAAATACGCTTCTATAAAGCCGTCTATATCGCCGTCCATGACAGCGTTTATATTGCCCGTCTCATAGCCGGTTCTCAGATCTTTGGCCATCTGATAGGGCATAAAAACATAAGACCTTATCTGATGTCCCCATCCTATCTGCCCCATATTGTCATAACGGCGCTGCGTCTGGTCCCTGCGTTTGTCCTCTTCCAGCGCCGTGAGCTTGGATTTAAGGAGCTGCATTGCCCTGGCTTTGTTCTGATGCTGACTGCGCTCGTTTTGACAGGACACAACTACTCCCGTCGGGAGATGTGTTATTCTCACGGCGGAATCCGTTTTATTCACATGCTGGCCCCCTGCTCCGGAAGAGCGGTATGTGTCTATTTTTAAATCCGCGTCATTTATCTCTATTTCCGCGCCTTCCCCCAATTCGGGTATTACTTCGCATGACGCGAAAGAGGTGTGCCGCCTTTTGTTTGAATCAAAAGGCGAAATTCTTACAAGCCTGTGTACCCCCATTTCCGATTTAATATATCCGTAAGCAAAGCGTCCGTTAATCTCAAATGTGACACTCTTGAGGCCCACCTCTTCGCCGGAAATCATATCCAGCACTTTAATTTCATATCCTCTTCTCTCGCACCATCGGGTATACATTCGCAGAAGCATTTGGCACCAGTCGCAAGCCTCCGTACCTCCGGCGCCGGAATGAAGCGTCATAATCGCGCCCTTGCTGTCGGACGGATCTGTAAATTGCAGTTTGATGTTAATCCCCCGAAGTGCTGACGCAATTTGTTCTGATTCCGCAAGAAGCTCTTTTATGAAATTGTCGTCGCTGCCGTACATCTCGGCCATCTCGAAAAAACCTTTGGCGCTTTTTTCGGCATTCTTGAAACTTTCAAAATCTTTTTTCAGCCCTTCAAGCTCCTTCATTAACTTTCCTGCTTTCTGCGGATCGTCCCATAAATCTTTTTTCAGCGTAAAATCCGCAAGTTCGTTTATCTTTTTTTCCATCTCGGGGAAATCGGCAAGCGCCTTCATCTTCTCCGTTTCTTTTTTTATTGCTTCTATCCCCGTTTGTAAATCTTTATCCATTCCGCCTCCCTTTAAAAATCGCAAACATCGCGAACAGGACAATTATGCTGGATGCCGCGAGTGTAATATCAAAATATCTGAGGTAAAAACTCCCCCGCTCCGGTACCGAAACATTTTCCGTAAAAGTGCATTCTTCAAAAAGCGCGCTCCTGCGTATTACACGCCCCTTTGAGTCTATCAAAGCTGAAGGCCCTGTGTTGCTGGCGAAAACCGCCGGTATCCCGCAGGAAACCGCTCCGACGATAGCATGTCTCAGATGCTGCTCAGCAGCGGCGGTTTTTCCGAACCACGCGTCGTTGGTTATGTTTATGGCAATATTTCCGTCGCCTTTCCACAAATCGGGATAAACCGATTCGCTGCATATGAGCGGAATTATCCGCAAATTGTCAGCTCCCAAAATCGCAGCTTTTTTACCGCTTTCAAAATCGCCCAATTCATTTATAACTTTAATGAATCGTCCCAAAATGTTTCGCAGCGGTACAAATTCGCCAAACGGCACAAGCCTTCTTTTAAAATAGAATTGTATGTCTTTACCGCCATTCAAAAGCATGGCGCTGTTTTTAAGAACTGCCCTCTCGCCGCCTTTTTTATTTTTTTCAAGCGTGTAAAAAGCGGCTCCCAGAACTGATGGGCTTTTTTTAATTTTCGTAATTTCCACAATAAAATCATACATGTCCGCGTCGTAATTTATTATCCCCGGCAAAACCGATTCGGGAAACACAGTTAAATCCGCGCGGGATGAAGCTGCGGTGAAAAATTTTATTTTTTCCTTTATGACGTCAATCGCCCTGCTGTCCCATTTAATATCCTGACTGATACATGGCTGAACGACGCAAATTTCGTATTTACCGCCTGAGAGCGGCTCTCTCACTTTGTAAATTCCGTAAACAACCGTCACCGCGATAAGAACAAGCGGCGGTATAAGCGGAATAAATTGCCCACGCTCAAAAGCCTTGTAAAGAGAGTGATTCGCGTATATTATCAGAAAAGTCAGAAAATAAGGCCCCATGATTGAACAAATCTGAAGCATAGCCGGATAAGACGCCTGACTCACATAAAGCGGGCACCATGGAATCACCCATATTATTTTGCTTCCCAACCATGAAAGCATTACGCCTGCGGCGGCGGCATAAACGCTTTTTTCCTCTGAAAACAGCGCCCATAACGCCGTAAATATCGCGAAACAGGCGCCTGTAAGAATTACAGCGGAAAAACTCAACGCCGCGGATTCGCCCGTAAACCTTATTGTAGGATACAGCCAGTAGAGCTTAAGCGAAAAAGCCGAGGTGCCGGATATAAAACCAAGAATGAGTTTTTGCTTTCGGCTTTTTTTCGCGCAGGCGAAGAAAAAAGGGACAAGCGCGAACCACGCCAGAAAACCCAGGTCCGCCGGAGGGAATGCCGCCCCATACATAGCTCCGCTCATAAGGCACAATAAAACGGAAAAAAACATTCAGTAAACCCCGTTAGTAAGGGTCGTGGAAATTTTAAAAATCAGGTAATTCTTCCGCAGCATTTTTTATATTTTTTTCCGGAGCCGCAGGGGCACGGGTCATTCGGCAGCGATTTCCCCTTATGTCTGTTCTTTTCAGAACGTGTCTCCGGTTTTTCCTGGGCGGCGCTCTGAGCCGCATTTCCGGAAACTGAAATTCCCCGTCGTGATGGCGCACGATTTATTGAAACCTGCATGTGAAAAATAAATTCCATCGTCTCTTTCTTTATGCTGTCAAGCAAACCCTCAAACATGGCAAGAGACTCTCTTTTATATTCCACCACTGGGTCTTTCTGGGCATAACCCCTCAGGCCTATTCCTTCTCTCATTTTGTCTAAATTCAAAAGATGGTCTTTCCAGTGATGGTCTATCACCCTGATGGAAATAAAACGTATCATGCCTCCTAACTCTTTTTCACCGAGCTCGGCCAAGCGTTCTTTCCATGCTTCCGTTATTATGTCCGCGGACTTTCCGCCTATTTCCGCCGGAGACATTTTAATCATGTCCTCGTTGCTTAATCCCATGTCACGCCCGACGGCTCTCTTGAGCCATTCGCTGTAACCGACAGTATTCCATTTAAAAGATTTGGCGTCGGATAGATATTCCGCCATGCGCGAATCTATCACATCCTCAAACCACGAGAATGTTACTTCGGGAATTCCTTCGCCCTCAAAAATTTCATCTCTCAATGAATATATTATGTCCCGCTGTCTGGAAAGTACATTATCAAAATCAAGCAGCTGTTTTCTCATGTCAAAATGCATGGCTTCTATTTTCTTCTGAGCGTTTGACACCGCCGTGTTTATAAACGGATGCTCTATAACTTCTCCGTCTTCAAGCCCCATCTTTTCCATAAGCGGCTTTATTCTGTCTCCTCCGAAAAGTCTCATCAGTTCGTCTTCCAGAGAAATAAAAAACTGCGCCGAACCCGGATCGCCCTGACGGGCGCAGCGGCCGATTAGCTGATTGTCCACACGGCGTGATTCATGACGCTCGCTGCCCACGACATGGAGCCCGCCGGCCTCTATTACCTTCACGTGCTCTTTATCGGTGACCTCTTTGGCTTCCGCGTAAAGCTTTTTGTATATTTCCCGCGCTCTTTTGATTTCCTCATCGTCAGTGGGTTCCAGCGATGATGCCTCGGCTTCCACAAGAGGGTCAAACTTCATGGCAGCCATTTTCTGTTTGGCAATAAATTCCGGATTTCCGCCGAGAATGATGTCCGTGCCGCGTCCGGCCATGTTCGTGGCAACGGTAACGGCTTTCGCGCGCCCCGCCTGAGCTATTATATCAGCTTCTCTTTCATGGTATTTGGCGTTAAGAAGACAATGGTCTATGCCGGCTCTTTTAAGCATGGCGCCTATGCGC
>VMTI01000257.1 GCA_013791675.1 bacterium
AATAGCGCCGGGAGATGTTGAAAAATATAAAGTGGTGCGGGTTTCCGACGAAATTGTAATAGACTTAATGGCACGGGCATGCGAAGTAACATATAAAAATGCAAACATCAAATATTTTGATTATGAGGGGGTATCTATTCCAATAGTGACATTGCCGACGCTGATAAAAACAAAACAATATTCAGTCCGGCCCAAAGACAAAGAAGATATAAGGTATTTGAAAGAAATAAGAAAACAAAGTGAAAAAAAGACAAACGGAAAAATAAATAAAAGTTAATAATCCTCGCAAACTTCAACACGGAATTTACGGTCATCAAAACGAAGAAAATACAATCAGTCAAAAAAGTTTGTAAAAGTCGGGCGGTTTAGTTATAATTGCGGCTAAAAGGTGATGTTATGAAATTTACAAAAACGCTTATACCGACAATGAAGGAAGTGCCGTCTGACGCTGTTACGCCGTCGCACATTCTCATGCTGCGCGCGGGGATGATCCGGCGCCTCGCTTCGGGAATTTACGAGTGGCTGCCGCTCGGCAAAAAAGTGCTCAACAAGGTGGAGAAAATCATACGGGACTTGCACGACGGGGAGGGCTGTCTTGAGGTGCTGCTGCCGGCTCTTCTTCCCAAAAGTTTATGGGATATGTCCGGGCGCTGGAGCGAATACGGCGCGGAGCTCATGCGATTGAAAGACAGGCAGGGCAGGGAATTCTGCCTTGCCCCCACGCATGAGGAAGCCATAACGGAGCTTGCCGGCAATTACGTCAAATCCTACAAGGACCTGCCGAAAATATTTTACCAGATACAGACAAAATACAGGGACGAGATCCGTCCGAGGTTCGGCGTGATGAGGGCGAGAGAATTCATAATGAAAGACGCCTACAGTTTTGACGCCGATGCGAAAGGCGCGGAGATGTCCTATGAAAAGATGTTTTCGCTTTATAAGAAAATCTGCGCGGCTCTTTCGCTTGAGGCTGTGCCTGTTTTCGCCAAGACCGGGCTGATAGGCGGAACGAAATCGCACGAGTTCATGGCTCCTTCCGATGAGGGTGAGGAAGAGCTCGTTTATTGCGGATGCGGATGGGGCGCTAATCAGGATCTCGCGTATTCAAAAATAAGCTGCGCTAAGGAAGAAGCGGCAGCTCTCGTGGAAGTTTCAACGCCCGGGGTGAGAACGGTTGAAGAGGTGTCGGCTTTTCTCAAGCAGCCCCCTGAAAAGTTTATTAAAACGCTTATTTACAGGATCTCGGATGGTTTTGCCTGCGTGCTTGTGCGCGGCGACCACACTGCTGACCCCGCTAAGCTCGGGTCAATAATAGGCGAAGACGCGCGCCTGGCGGATGCCGGCGAGATAGAAAAGATAACGGGCGGGCCTCTGGGCTTTTCCGGTCCGGTGGGTTTGAATGGCATTAAGGTGTTCGCGGATAATACTATTAAATACGGTTGTAATATGGTTAGCGGAGCCAACAAAAAAGACGCTCATTTCAAAAACATAAATCATCCGCGTGATTTTGACGCCGAGTTTTTGAACATACGCACAGTGAGGGCCGGCGATCCGTGCCCTGAATGCGAAAAGCCCCTTAATGTCGCGCGCGGGATAGAAATAGGCCACACATTTTATCTGGGAACGAAATATTCGGAAAAGATGAAGGCCTCGTTTACGGATAATACGGGGAAGGATGTTCCTATAATAATGGGCTGCTACGGCATCGGCGTTTCCAGAATCGTGGCGGCGCTGATATCGCAGAATCACGATGATAAGGGCATCATCTGGCCGCGGGAGATTGCGCCGTATCAGATAGAGATAATCGCGGCGGCGTCATCGGGGCCCGTGATGGACGCGGCGGAGGATTTCTATAAGGCGCTGTCGGATAAATACGAGGTACTGTTTGACGACCGGGACGTGTCGGCGGGTATAAAATTTAAAGATGCCGATCTTATAGGCATTCCCGTCAAAATTGTGCTGGGGCCGCGCGGAATGAAAACGGGTGAATGCGAAATACAACTACGCGCAAGCGGTGAAACGGAGGTTGTAAAACTTGATAAAGTACTTGAAAAAATATCTGATTTTATTTAGCGCGCTTGTATTTTCGCGTGCGATTGTAATTGCGGGGAACATTGAGAATTTGGAGATTCTGCGCGGGGACATCAATTCGCAGAAGGCGCTTCTCCTCCAGAAAATAGAAAAATCGGAGGCGTCGGATGAGCTGCTGAAGTTCAAAGCCGGATTTCTGTTTGAGAACGGCGATTATGACGGCTGCATAGAGGCGCTTAAAAAAATAGGCAGCTCGGATTATACCGTGAACAAACTGCTGGCGCTGTCGTATTATTATACGGGCATTCCCACAACTGCGCTTTATCATTTTGATATGATTGCCGCCGAAGCCGAAAAGTCCAAAGACGGCGAAATCCTTTTTTACAGAGCGCGGACGCTTGAGGGCAAAAATCTTTTTGAGGAGGCCCTCACGGCTTACGGGAAAATACAGGAAGGCGCGTACGCGGCAAAAGCCGCCGGAAGGTATGACGCGCTTGTAAAAAATCTGCC
>VMTI01000050.1 GCA_013791675.1 bacterium
ATATATGGTGAAACGTTTCAAAAAAGACCTCTTGTGCACTGTGCTGAAAGTGGCGCATCACGGCTCCGTTTCGTCAAGCACGCAGGAATTCATGGACTGGGCGCAGCCGCTGTTTGCCGTAATATGTGTCGGGGCGAGAAACCGTTTCGGCCATCCGAAAAAAGCCACGCTAAAGCGCCTCACTGATTACGGATGCAAGATATTCAGAACCGACCAGGACGGCAGCGTTCGCATAACGACCGACGGCAAACGCTACAAGACTGAACTTTTAAAAAAGCCGGATAGTAATGCTGTTACGGATGAAGGCTAGGAGTAAAATAATTATAAAAAATATCTCCGTCGTCTCGCGCATGGACGATTCCATGGGGGAA
The DNA here is from genome assembly GCA_013791675.1 of bacterium. Lineage (GTDB taxonomy): Bacteria > CG03 > CG03 > CG03 > CG03 > CG03. The sequence goes on from VMTI01000050.1 coordinate 372, forward strand.
CTTGAAGATTGCGACATACTCATTGACGGCAGACAGATTCAAAGTATAGGAAAAAACCTGCTCGCGGAAAACGCTGCCGTAATTGACGGCAGAAATAAAATAGCTCTTCCCGGATTTATAAATACCCATCATCATTTTTACCAGACCATGACACGGGTGCTCCCGAAAGTGAACGACGCGAAACTTTTTGACTGGCTGATATATCTTTACAGAATATGGGAACATATCACGCCCGAATGGGTGGAGATATCAACGAAACTTGCCTGCGGCGAGCTTCTTCTTTCCGGATGCACAACATCTCTTGACCATTATTATGTTTTCCCTAAAACCGCGGAAAATCTCATAGATATAGAAATAGATACCGCCAGGAAAATAGGCCTGAGATTTCATCCGACGCGAGGCTCCATGTCCCTGGGACAATCCGAAGGCGGGCTGCCGCCGGATTCTGTCGTGCAGAATGACGAAGAAATACTCCGTGACACGGAGCGGCTCATAAAAAAATATCACGATTATAATAACCTGGCAATGACGCGCATTGTAAACGCGCCCTGCTCGCCTTTCTCCGTGTCAACCGCGCTTATGAAGGAAAGCATAAAGTTCGCCAGAAAAAACAAAATATTTTCCCACACGCATCTTGCGGAAACTTTTGATGAGGAAAATTTCTGCCTGGAAAAATTCGGGAAAACTCCCGTGCGTTATATGGAAGCAACCGGGTGGCTGGGCGAAGATGTCAGTTTCGCGCACTGCGTTCACATAAGCGGCGACGACATAAAACTCATAGCCGAAAGCCGCTCATGCGTGGCGCACTGCCCGTCGTCAAATATGCGGCTCGGCAGCGGCATAGCCCCCGTACGCAAACTTCTGGATAGCGGAGTACCCGTTTCAATCGGCGTTGACGGGTCCGCCTCAAATGATTCTTCCAATATGCTGCTTGAGTTAAGAAACGCCATGCTTGTTTCCCGCGTAAAAGCGGGCGTCACGTCCATGAGCGCCAGAAATGTTATTTATATGGCCACGCGCGGAGGCGCTAAAACGCTCGGAAGAAAAGACATAGGCGAAATTTCCGAAGGCTTCGCGGCGGACATCGCTTTGTTTGACAGAAGAGACATATCTTTCGGCGGCACGGGCGATCCCGTGGCGGCTCTAATTTTCTGCGGCAGGGATTTCACGGCAAGCGATGTAATATGCAACGGCGAAATATTGGTAAAAAATAAAAAACTGCTCGCTTTTGACGAGAAAGGAATATTTGATGAAGCTGAAAGAATTTTTAAAAGAGATATCGCCCCGCATCTCTAAA
>VMTI01000013.1 GCA_013791675.1 bacterium
AGCATAATAATCGCAGCTATGACTAAAAATACTTTACCAGCTATTTTCATAAAAATACCTCAAAAACTTTCGCGCAACATTTTCTGATTTAATTAAGACAGACACTTCATTCTGAGTTCCGTCAAGAGCAACATCCGACCAGTTGTGATTTCCAACAACGGTGATATTTTGGTCAACCACAAAAAACTTATTGTGCGTTTTTAACTGCGGGCTGCTTAATTTAATATCAACCCCCGCATTGGTGAGCCATCTATACACTTTTTCGTTATTCCACATTATAAAATCATTTTCGGTTCTCGGCATTTCAAGAATAATTTTTACCCTCACCCCCCTTTGCCTTGCTTCAATCAACTTTTTTACTAAAATATTAACCGGGTTTTTAGCGGATTCACCCGTGTTCACAAAAAACATAACCATATAAACTGAATCCACGGCATGGTCTATGGCATCACAAGCGGCAGAAAAATATTTTTCATTGCAAAGCGGTTCTACTTCGAGCTTATCGTCTTTTACTTTTTTCTCTAATTCATTTTTCTGTATTTCAGGAAAATTGTATTCCGGAGGCTCCGGATTTATACTTTCCATTTGTTTCTGTATTTCATCAAGATTTTTTTCAGATTCTACCTTGTAGTGGATTCCATCCGTAATAACTGAAATGGTTCCGTTATGAGTCGTCCTGAGTTTGCCATTAGTCATCTCTAACGCGTTATAAACATCATTTCGAAATACATAACAACCTTTATCCTCATATCTTTTTATTATCTCTTTTGAAACTTGCTTTTCTATTCCGCATTTTTCATTAAAAACAACGGCGAATTCCGGCTGAACAAAATTAACAAATTCTTCCGAATTGCTTTCCGCCGAACCGTAATTCGGAATTTTGATAACTGTACTTTTAAGTTTGTCCTTGTATATCTCAGCTAATTTAATTTCCGTGGATTCTTTAATGTTCCCGGGAAATAAAAAACTCACTTTGTTGTAGGTCATCCTGAGCGCTATTTCATTGTTATTAAGGTCACCGGAATCTTTTTCACAAGCCTTTCTCGGCGGGTTTAAAACTTCAACTTTTAACAACGGATCCCAGTTAAAAACTTTGCCTCGTTTGGCAATGTCATAGAGAATATATTTTTTATCCAGTTCTTTCAGCAGCTCTTTGTAGCCGAGCAAATCATATTGCCCGTGAGAATCTATAAGTTCGCCGACTTCAAAGTTTTCAAAGACCTGTTTTAAATCTCTCGCCTGTTCGGAATGCGTCAGAACCACAATATCAATTTTCCTTATTGTTCTTCCGAATATACCGAGAAATTTCTTCTTAGGTTTGATTTTTTTATTGAGAAAGGAAACAAGATAAGACGGTTTTGGGTCGTATGCTCCATTGATTAATATCTTCTTTCCAGAAGGCGTTTGTATGAAGACGCAGTTGCCGCTACCAACGTCAATAAATGCAACTTTAAACTGCGGAAGAGCAGGATTCAGCGACGAACCCGAAATCTCATAGCTGGCAAATAAGAGAGGAGTAAAAAACACAAAAGAAAAAATGAAAATCAGTAAATATCTTCGAGCATATTTACAGAATTCCGCGTTGCCTATTTTTAAGGGCTTATCAGCCTTTCTGTTAGCTCCCATATTTGTATTCTACATATGTTTTACCCGTTTTACAAACTATTTACGGAAAAGCTGAAGTTTTGCCATAAGCGATAGCGATGGAGAAAATCAAACATCAGCCGCGAAAGCGGCAAGTGCCCGTCGTTTTCCATACCGCTCATTCAGCGAATGCGCACACTCTCAACTTCACGGCCTCCGAGCGAAGTTTTTTATCAAGTGTCCAGATTGAAACACCTGACAAAACAGCTGAAGCAAGCAGATGTGCGTCAATATAACCAATCCCTTTTCCCATCAAATTATTATTCTCTATAAATCGCAGCGCTTCTTCCGGCTCCGCCTGAACCGCCTCCGGCAGAGAGCGCATCAACAACAATATCTCGCGCCTGTTTTTTAGATTTCCGCAGGCTAATTCCCCAATAATGAAAGGGTGGCACTCCACTTCACCGTCATTCAACAGCAATAATAGTCGCGAATTACCTTCCCGAAAATGAGACACCCACACAGAAGTATCAACAAGAATCATACTGTTTATCCTTAACCTCTTTCGCGGCGAATCGCTTTTAATCGCTTCTCTGTACCCCCGAGCTTTGCCAGTCTTCTTCCACTTTCGCGGCTTATTAAAGCCTGTAAACCAAGCCTGACAAGAGATGTCTTTTCCTTAACGCCCGTTAAATTTGAGGCTCTTTCAATAAGTTTGTTTTCAATATTCAATGTTGTTCTCATATATGGCTTCTCCTTTATGCACTTTATCATATGCATCATTATGCACTGTTTATGCATCTTTGTCAACGCCGTGTGGGCGCAAAATGATAATTTCCTATTTGAGCAAAATGAAAACTTCCCCTTTTGCAATAATAAAAAGCAAAAGGGGGCAGTCATGGAAAAGGAGTTTATCAAAATGAGCAAGAGGGAATTGGATCGGCTGGAAGTGATTC
>VMTI01000285.1 GCA_013791675.1 bacterium
TATTTAACTTTGACATTTTTCTGCATTGAAAGAGCGGCTTTACCCGCTTTTCGGGCGGCGGAAATAGATGCCTTAAGTAGGAAGGTATTATTTTTTCTTTGCAAGAGCATAAGCTTTGATTCTGCCTATTTCGGGAAGTTTTCCGACGATGGGAGCGGCGTAATCAATAAATGCGCGCGTCACGTCGTTGCCTGACCGCGAAATAAATTTCGCCGGCATTTCCTTTGTTTCTTTTGCCACATTTTTAAGCGGCACTCTTTCATAATAAACCGAATACCTTTTGCCCGGGCGCCGTCTTATAGCTATTGACCCGTCAATATCGCCCGAAATCGCGGTTTTCACGGCAACGATACCCACCTCACGGGCTTCTGAGGCGTCGGATGGCGAAACAACGCCCGGAAAAGACCTCTGTATATAACCGAAGGTGTCCGCGCGAACGCGGCTTATTGATGTCCTTGACTTTATTTCACTGGCGAGAAGATCGCCAAGAGCCCCGGAACCGCTCAGCTGCGCGTTGCCGTGAGCGTCCACTTCTTTGATAAATTTGCTCGCTATGGGTACCCCCGCCCTGTCGGCAATCCCTTCCGACGCGGCGACGACACAGCGGCCTAATTTTTTATAAACTTTTTTGACGTCATCCACAAACTTCTTTATGCTGAAAGGCCTTTCCGGAAGATATATAAGATGAGGCCCGTCGTCTTTATAAACTCTCGCCAGAGCCGAAGCCGCCGTAAGAAAACCGGCGTGCCTGCCCATTATTATGTCAATTTTGACTCCCGGAAGAGCGCGGTTGTCAAGATTGTCGCCCATAAGAGCGCATGCCACAAAGCGCGCCGCGGAACCGAAGCCGGGGGTGTGGTCTGACTCCAAAAGGTCGTTGTCTATGGTCTTGGGAATGTGAAAACATCTCAGCTCATAATTTTTTTTGCGCGCCTCGCAGTTTATTATATGTACCGTTTCGGCTGAATCATTGCCGCCTATGTAAAAGAAATAACGCACGCCGTATTTATGGAGAACGCCGAATATTTTTTTACAGTCGTCCGCAGTGGGTTTTTTCCTGACCGTTCCCAACGCCGACGATGGCGTCGCGGCTATTTTCAGAAGATTTTCTTTTGTCTCTTTTCCCAAGTCAATCAGATTTTCTTCAAGAATGCCTTTTATCCCGTGAACGGCTCCGAAAATTTTTTTAATTTCCTTGTGCTTTTTTGCTTCTAAAACGGCTCCGACAAGGCTCTGATTTATCACCATTGACGGACCGCCGCTCTGCGCTATCAGCATATTGCCCGATACAGCTTTTTTCATTTTACCCCCATTTTTTAAGTTTTGAATTCGCCCATCTGCCTGAATTTTTTATATCTGTGCTCGGCGTAATTCCTCTTTTTTTTAATGCTCTCAAGAGCGGCAGTCAGGCTCTTTGAAAGAATTTCAAATTGCTTCGGCGGATTAAGATGAGCTCCGCCCATGGGCTCGGAGACAATTTCATCTATAACGCCCAGCCGTAAAATATCCTGCGCCGTAAGTTTGAGAACTTTCGCGGCTTCTTCCGACTTGGAAGCGTCCCTGAAAAGAATTGACGCGCAGCCTTCGGGCGATATAACCGAATATATGGAATTTGCCAGCATCATTATGTAATTGCTCACCCCCAGCGCCAGAGCTCCTCCGGAGCCGCCCTCGCCTATGACTACGGAAATAACAGGCGTTTGCAGATCCATCATTTCTTCAAGATTTACGGCTATGGCCCTGGCCTGCCCTCTCTCCTCGGCGCCTATTCCCGGGTGTGCTCCGGGCGTGTCAATAAAAGTAAAGACGGGAAGAGAAAATTTTTCGGCAAGTTTCATAATACGCAGGGCTTTGCGGTATCCTTCGGGATTCGGCATTCCGAAATTCCGTTTTAATTTTTCGGTGGTATTTTTCCCTTTTTCCTGGCCTATAACGGCGCATTTAACACCGTTGAGCTCGGCGAGACCGCCGATTATAGCGGCATCATCGGCAAAAAGCCTATCGCCGTGAAGCTCAATAAAACCCGTGAATATCCCTGAAATATAATCGCTGAAAAGAGGCCTTAAAGGATGCCGTGCCAGCTGCACACGCTGAAATGGTGTGAGATTCGTGAAAATTTTTCTGCGCAGTTTTGAAAGTTTTTCTTTGAGAGAACTTATCTCGCCGGCATTTTTAATCGGATTGACTTCAAGCTGCTTAATTTTTTTCTCTATTTTTAATAGAGGTTTCTCAAATTCCGGCGACAGGTCGCTCATCGGGTTTTTTAAAAAGCGCCTTTGTAAAGTATTGAAAAAGTTCTCTGCTGCTGTTTATAGAGTCCGGTTTCGGAAATATTTTCAAAGGTAAGCATAAACTGCAGCCCCTCGACGATTTCGTATTTGGCGCCCGCGTTCATTTTGCAGAGCTCCTTGCCGTTTCCGAGATTATAGGTTTCATAGTAAATACCAAATTTGGAGGGCTTGAAACTGAAACCGGCGAAACCGTTGAGCTTGTCCTTGAAATCATGCTCGCTGTTCTTATCTTCGGTATCGTAATTTGTTCCGCCGGTCAGATATAAACCCGGTAAAATAAGTTCTTTGGACATAACAAGAAAAAAACCCAAGGGATCCTTTTCATATTTCTTTTCCGATTCATTCCATTCGTACCCCTGCGCGTCATATCCCAATGCCATCGCAGGCATAAGCGCGCTCTCTCTAAAAATATCAAGTTTTAGATATAATTCGGGATCCCGCCCGTGAATCGTTTCAGAACCTATCAGATTAGCGATATCCCATGAAAAACCCACATTCATTCCCTGCATTACGCCGAAAACCGACCTCGTCATCATTCCGCCGGAATTGTAAACGCGAAACGACATATTGTATTCACCGTAATTGAGACATTCCCCGTTCGGTATATATATGATACGCTCGGAATTTCCGGCGCCATCAACGAACTGCGGATTCCCTAAAACAGCCAGCGCGGCCACAACGATTAAAAACAGATTCTTTTTCATATAAATTACCTCCGTATTCCCCGATTCTATAAAATATATGCGCCAGGAGTAAAGGCTTTTGGCGGACAGGATAGAGCTGCCCCCTTATTGAATAAACCCCGTAATACGACATTTGACGCCTAAATGACGGCGTTTTTTCCTAAATCTTAACGGGGGGCTGCCTGCTCTTTTGATTTGATTTTCGCCAAGCAAAACAGGGTATTTATAAATCACGCTTAATTTGTTAAGATAAAATATGTTAGTTAAGGATGTTATGATACAGGACGTTATAACCGTTCAGCGTTCAACCAATCTGAGAGAGTTGCTTAACATATTCAAGAATTTCCACACTTCTCCGCTTCTGCCCGTCGTTGACCGGAATAAGGTTTTTCTCGGCGGCATTACGCTCAAAGATGTAATTGAGCCGTTCAGCAGTATTCCTTCGCGGATGGCAAGAACCGCGAAATACGCTTTCGGTAACAATTTTATGTTTAACGATCTGCAAAATATAAATATTCCTCCGGATTCGGGCACACTATTTCTTGTGGATGACCTTTATTCAAAAAAAATAATAACAATCCAGGAAGACGACACAATAATTTCCGCGGAACAGACAATGGACCTTAACAGAATAGGAACGATTCCTGTTTTAAAAGACAAACTCTTTGTCGGAATGTTGACCAAATTTGATATTGTCATAGGCATTCTAAAAGAAAAAGGTATCATCTGAATTCGTAAATGCACATTTTATTCAGTCTTGGCCTGGTGCTTCTCGGCGCATGGTTGTCCGGCAAAATAGTTAAACTGATAAGTCTTCCCCTCGTAACGGCTTATATAATTTTCGGAATCATCGCCGGGCCGGATGTGATAAATCTGGTGCACAGAGATCTTATAAATGTATCTCCCTTAATTTCAAGTATAGGCCTTGGCCTCATAGCGTTCAATATAGGCCAAAATTTTATATGGAGTGATATAAAAAAGATAGGTAAAATGGTTGCGGTAATAGCTTTGTTTGAGTCCCTGGGCGCATATGTTCTGGTGACACTTGCGGCAAGATATATATTTTCCCTGGGATGGGCGCCTTCTCTGTGCCTGGGAGCGTTATCTTCCGCATCAGCTCCGGCAGCTATAATGATGATTATAAAAGAATACCGCGCAAACGGACTTTTTACCGGCACGCTTCTTGGTATTGTGGCTTTTGACGACGCTTTGTGCCTCATAATATTATCTATATCCTTGGCTATGGCAAAAACCATCTCTGTCATAGGCGCAAGCGACATAGCAGTTTTGCACGCGCTGCTTTTTTCTATCGGCAGCATAGGCGGCGCGTTGCTGGTGGGAATTATTCTGGCTTTGCTTATCAAACAAATATCCTACTTTGTCCTCACGCGTGAAAACCTTCTGATTTTTATGCTCGCCTCTATTTTTATCGGAATCGGCATTTCCGAAATGCTGGAAATTCCTCTTCTTTTAACATGCATGATTATGGGCGCGGTCATAGCTAACATATCTCATGAAACAAAATATTTTGATGTCCTGCATGAAATTGACTCGCCCATTTATCTGCTTTTTTTTGTTTTTGCCGGCGCCAACTTAAAACTAAACGCTATATCTTCGGTCGGAGCCATAGGCATAGTTTATTTTGTAGTAAGAATTTTCGGGAAATTTACGGGTTCCTATATCGGAGGTGTTTTATCCGATGCCCCCGCGAGAATAAGAAAATATATGTGGCTCGGATTAGTGCCGCAGGCGGGCGTGGCGCTGGGCGCTGCTCTCATGGTCAGAGATCAGCTTCCTCAGTTCGGCGAAATGATATTCACGACAATTGTGACCACCACCGTCGCTTACGAACTACTGGGGCCGCTATGCGCCAAACTGGCTCTCAAAAAAGCCGGCGAGATAGCTTAAAAGGCGGCGTCAAAGCCATCCTGCATGGCTTCTTCCATAGTTGAGTATTTCCATCCGCCGAATCTCCCCGTGGATATTATGTCCCGGGTGATGAGAAATTCCTTAATTTCACCAAGCGTCTTTGCTCTTTCCATATCGTAAATAACGTAGGCGTAAGGAATATCAAGATTTTTTGTAACGGCTATCTCATTGTCGGTAATATTAAGAAATTTCATGACAGACGCGGAAGATATTTTTTTTCTTTCCGAGCGGTAGGAACTTTCAATATAAATTGTTGAAAATCCATCAGGGACATCACTGAAATTTGACAAAAACCCAAGGCGGTAAAAAGGCACTTTCCCATGAGGGAAATAAATCCAGTGCCCTAATTTCGAAAAGTTTTTCTTAACGGTTATGTTCATATTGTAAACGCCCGTCCATTTAAGCTTTTTAGAAAGATGCTTGACCGGGCTGCCTTTAAGATAGCTGAGAAGTTCCGGCAGAGGTATTGTTGAGATTAGTTTATCGTAGGGCATTTTTCCGCCCTCAAAAAAAATATTTTTGTTTTTAAAATCAATTTCTTTGATAACGGCATTGAATATTATGTTTTTCCCAGCTTCCAAAGCAGCCGGCAAACGGCCTATTCCGCCTTTGCGCGGATAATAAAAAGAAGCGTTATATCCAGCCGTCTGAGACGGGTCTTTTTTATCGGCGCCCTTTAATATCATTTTCACATCAGGAGGCGGCACAAAGCGCCCCATCCATGAGGTGCTCATTTTATTCAGATTAAAATTCCAGAGTTTTTTATTGTAGGGGATAAAAAAAAGAGACGCCATTCTTTTGCCGAAAGAATTCTCCGCCCACCTCCGGAAAGATTCGTCTGCGACGCCGGTTTTTCCCGCACTTTTATAAACTTTCAGATAATCTCTGACGCATTTTTCTTTCTCGGTTTTTGGAAGATAAGCAAGATGATATTGAAAAGGATAAGGTATGAGAGTGTTCATAATGTGTATGGAAGCCTTCCGTGAGTGTTTTTTCAAATCTATTTTCAGATTATCCGTTATAAAAGTTTTCCAGAATGAATTCGTTTTTTTGAAATGAAGAAGATGCCCCGTATAATCAAAAGAAAAGCCGTCCTTTTTTTCGGTGCGGCAAAGGCCGCCCGCACAGCTTTTTTTCTCTAGTATGAAAGGTTTTGTTTTCGCCGCGCCCGCCTGCGGATTTTCAAGAAAATGCGCCGCCGTTAAGCCCGTCAGCCCCGCGCCCAGTATCACAACCTTTTTCCCGCCGCTTACTTTTTTATCTTCTTTCATATTATTTTATTTTCCTAAATTTTTTATAAATTCAGAGCTTTAACCTGCATTATTCATACTCCCTGGA
>VMTI01000039.1 GCA_013791675.1 bacterium
CGTCCCCTCGCTCCTTTCATCATCGGGCTTGTCCCTCCATATCCATTCGTAATACGAAACCGATCCTTTCGTTGTAACCGCCGTCACGGTTGAAGCATTTATCTTTGGCGCGGTCACTGAAGTTGACCAGTCCGTGAGTTCACCGTCAATGTCTATCCTTGCCGTCCTCTTCGAGGAATTCGCCGACTTCGCCGTGTTACCGGCATAATCCCTTGCCGCAATGCAATAGAAATATGTCGTGTTTGGCAAAAGATCTGTTGTATCATTGTAACTCTCGGCCGGGTGGTCAGCAGTCCCCGCATAACTCACGTTTGCCGCGCCCACAGAAGTAAAACTGAATGTCGCCCTGTATATCAGATAATTGCTTGTTCCTGAAAGCAAATCCTCAACTTTTGTCCATGAAAGGTCTAACCTCGGCCTCATATTATCCGCTCTTGCCAAAATAGGCGCCGCTGGTGTCGGAGGATCAATTGTGTCAATTCCGAAATGCCTTCCGCTTACCGCCGTGCCTGACGAATATGGGCCCGATAAACCGCCGTCATCGGTTGCCATAACTCTCCAGTACCATGTGCCGTTTGCAAGCGCCGTCGTCACATAATTCGTCGCGCCTTCATCAAGAGTCGCTGTCGCGGGAGATGTGGAATTTATATAATTAAATGAAAAATCACTGTGCGTTGAAAACTGAATATTAAACTGCAAAGTATCGCCCGCATTATTATCCGTTATCGTAAATGTCGCTCTTATCGTCTGATATTGTGTCCAGTCCCCGAAACTCAAACTTGTCCAGCCGCTCACAAACTGGGCGTGAGCTGTCGGAGCATTCGGAGCTTGTGGATTAGTAATGGTGTAGGAATAATTATTGCCGTTGTTGGTTTCGCAGGAAAGAGTCAGGTAATCGGTGTCACTTACAGGATTTTCAACCGTTGAAGTCATTGCGTACCATTTTACGGTTTTGCCCGCCGCCTGGCCCGGGATTGTCGCCTTGTAAATATTATAAGATGAAAGCCACGCTGTAACAAAAGGCGTCGCTGTTGTCCAGTTGCTCGTTGAATATCTTATCAGAACTTTCTCCTCCGCGCATTTTGAATCGCTTAAGGTTATGGTTATGGTCGAAGAACACACATCCGCATTCACATTATCCGTCCCGCCTGAAACCGAATAAATATAAACCGGCGACGCTGAAGTCTTTAAAAATCCAAATTTTTGACCGTCTGTCCCGGGAGAAGTTGGGGAAACAACTGTTAAATAATTCCCTGTTATTGCACCTGAAAGCGCAGCGTTGTTAGTATCAGTGTCATAAAACGTAAGTACCTGATCATAAGACGGAACTCCTGCAAGTAATCCCCAGTCAGTACTCCAATCGTACAAAGACATTTTGCATTCATGATTTGTAGTTGGTGTTGATGTTTGTTTACAATAACCGCTTGGCATATTGTTCGTATACAGCCGTGATAAATTAGTTGTCACTGTCCACCCGTTCCAGGTTCCCGGCCAGTAAACATCCGCATAAATAAAAGTGCCTGAAGATGTTTGAACAAAACAGGAATTTGAGGACAGTTCGCCGTAATTCCCCGCTTCGTCCTTCCCTCTTATCTTGAAGTAATATGTTGTGTTTGCCGTCAGGCCTGTTATGGTTACATTTGCGGTGGTTCTTGTTCCCAGACTTGACGCGTTTGAAGAATCCCAGTGAGTATCGCCTGTGCCCGGCTCTCCGTCCTGCTTGTAATAAACCTCGTAAGTACTCCAGCCGGAATATCCGTCGTGAGCAATTGCCGTCCACGAAAGTTTGACCGTTGTAGTTGTCACTTTCAGCCAGCTCAGATCATCAACCGTAGCCGGCGACGATTTATCAACCCCGAAATGTTTACCGTTTACAACCGTCGCTGATGAATATCCGCTGGACAGACCTCCTATATCCGTTGCCATAACCCTCCAGTACCATGTGCCATTCGCAAGAGCTGTTGTTATATAATTCGTGGCGGCCTGAGCAAGAGTCGCTGTCGCCGGAGAGGTGGAATTTATATAATTGAATGAAAAATCACTGTGAGATGAAACCTGAATATTGAACTGCAAAGTATCGCCAACATCAGGGTCGTCAAGCGTAAACGTCGCTCTTATTACATTGTAATTTGTCCAGGCCCCCCATGTTATTGAACTCCAGTTTGAATCGTACTGTCCTAAATTTGTAGGCGCAGTCGGCGCGGTGTTTCCCACAGGTTCCCAATAACCGGTTAGATAAAAAACGTAACCCGGACCTTTATTATGATTATCGTAGTACGTTTCCATAATGGAACTGGCATCAGCAGACACATGTGCCCTCACACAATTCAACCCGCCAGCCTCGGCTTCGCTAATATCAAATTGCCTTGATAACGCCGAACCATTAGCTCTCATTCCAAGGGTGCTGGTCGATGTTGGGACATCATGCCCTGTTACTATTTCCACCACAGAATTCGCGGGAACATTATGATCCCCTGCGCTTAAATCCTTGTCTTCCCATGTGACGTTCGCTGAAGGATTAGAAATAGTTGTAAAAGTGGATACATAAGTGAATCCCGTTGGATTGGCGCTCCAATAACCCATAAGATACAAATTTATATTTCCGTCTGTTTGCGCATAAACTTCAACCTGCGAACTGGCATCAGCCTTTACTATAAGAGAAACAGGGACAACCCCTCCGCCTTCTGCGCGCACTAAAAGAATTTTTCTCTCTATTGCCGAGCCAACTTCTCTAACACCTGCTTCTTGTTCATCAATATCATTATTATTTGCTACCGTAATTTCACAAATCTCATTCGCGCCCACGCCGTCACCGGTTAAATCTTTTACAGTCCACGCCGCGCTCGCGCCAACAGTAAATGACGAAAACTTCTCAACATAAGTTCCTGAATCCCAGTAACCGACCAGCCAAAAAGTAATATTTGCTATATCCTGGGCATAACATTCAATTATAGAACTGGCATCGGCCTGTACAAACATTGTTACAAACTGATAAGCATCGGCGGCAGACACTGCCCCTTCTGCTTCCTGAAGAAGCACATATCTGTCTATTGCCGAACCATTTGCACGCACGCCGCCTAAATTCTCTGCGGCGTTCTCCATATTTCCTATGACTATTTCGCATACAGCATTTGCCGGCACTCCGTCTCCGCTTAAATCCTTATCTTCCCATGTGCCAGCTCCCGCAGCGGTCCATGAAACAAATTTTTCTGTGTATCCCGCATTAACTTTCTGTGAAAATAAAGTTATTAAAACTAAACTCAGCGCAAGGCCAGCAAATAAATGTTTCGCCGCCCTGAAAAGATATGTGAACCCGAGAGCAAAATGGACGAGCCCCGCTCTGAAGTCGGCATTCGCCGCCTCAAACTGCCTCGTTCTGCTTTCGGTCAATTTATTCATTTTTTACATTACCCCATGAGATATATGGAACTTGCAGTGCTTGACACAATCTATCATTATTCGTTACAATGCCTTCATAGGAGGGTTTTATGGCATATGCAAACACATTAAAGGTTTTTGAAGTACTTCGACCGACTTTCGACGAAAAACAGGCAACTAAAATTGCAGAAGCAGTAGAAACCGCCCTGGAAACAAACAATTCTGCTTTATTTAGCACGGTGGCAACTAAAGGCGATTTGACAGAATTAAAAGCGGCGACA
>VMTI01000012.1 GCA_013791675.1 bacterium
AACGCCCTGACCTGCCTATCAACATTGCTATGATCCCACCTGTCGACCTTTGTTCCTTACTTAAGAAAAAAATTGCTTTTTCAAATAAAAGGGGTTATGATGTGTCTTCCCTTCCCTTTTGTTAATAATCCTCTTAATGGGGACGGTCCCTGATTGTTGCAATAGTAACCGCCCTTATATTGATTGGCCGGAGTGGTGAAACTGGCAGACACGCATGGCTTAGAACCATGTGCCTTAATGGCTTGGAGGTTCGAGTCCTCTCTCCGGCATTTTGGCAGATTTTGAAATGCGCGGAATTTTAACCGCGCGGAGTTTAGATAACGGAGGTTATTAAGTGGAAGGCGTAAAAATTTCGGAAAAAAGCAAAACGGTTAAACGGTTGGATTTTCTTGTGGACGGAGAAAGCGCGGCGGATTCACGCAGACACGCTGTCGCTCAAATCAGAAAAACGGTGAGGGTACAGGGCTTCCGCCAGGGAAAAGCCCCGGAATCTCTTATAGAAAAAGATTTCGCCGAGGATATAAAAACCGCGCAGGAGCGCTATCTCCTGTCAAAAAAAATCTATCAGGCTTTTGAGGAAAACAAAATAAATCCCGTCGCGGCGCCCCGCCTCACGGAATTTAAATGGGACGGCGATAAACCTCTGGAATTTTCCGTGGAAGTGGAAATTATTCCGGCTTTTGAAGTCACAGGCTACAAAAAAATAACCATACAGGAGCCCTCAACTTCCATAAGCGACTCCGAGGCGGAAAAAGCTTTGCAGAATCTGCGCGAGAAAGCGTTCTCTCTGGAAAAAACCGAACTGACAAAACCGGAAAAAGGCCGCTTTATTAAATACGACATGGAAGTGATACACGATGGGAAACAGCAGAAAACAATGAGCAAAAAAAATCTCACCGCTGAACTCGCGGAAGAAAGAATATTTCCGCCGCTGTGGCCGGACATCCTAAAGCTGAAAAAAGGTGAAGCCGGAGAAATAAGCTTTACCGCGGATAAAGATTTCAAGCCAGCGGAATTCGCCGGGAAAAAAATCACATACCGCATTCTCATAACAGAGATATTTGAAAAAAAAACTGCCGGAACTGGACGACAGCTTTGCTTCAATTTTCGGCACGAAAAACCTGGACCAGCTAAAAGATTCGCTAAAAAAACGCATGGTCATGGAAAAAGAAGCGGAAAAACACAGAAGCGTCAGAGAGCAGATATCCGCGGCGCTTCTGAAAAAAAATAACTTCCAGCTTCCGGCATCGCTCCTTGAAGAAGAAAAAAAATCAATAAGCGAGCACTTAAGCAAACAGTACCCCGGGCCCGACATAAAAACATTTCTGCCGCAGATAGAAAAAACAGCAGATGAGAATTTAAGAATATCCCTGATCCTCGGGAAAATAGCGGAAAAAGAAAACATCGACGTAACAGAAGACGAGTTTAAGGAAAAGCTCGGCAGCAATTACGCCAAAAGCCGCGATAGAATGAGAGACGCGCTGTTGACGGATAAAATTTTTGATTTTATAATGAAAGAAGGAAATGTAAAATGAACGAACACGCGACACTTATTCCGATGGTGGTTGAGGCGACCAGCCGCGGCGAGAGGGCATACGATATCTTTTCCCGGCTGCTTAAGGAAAGAATCATATTCCTCGGAGCTCCCATAAACGACGACATAGCCAATCTCATCATAGCTCAGCTTCTTTTTCTTGAGTCGGAAAACAAGGAAAAAGAAATTTCCATATACATCAACAACCCCGGCGGAATTGTCACAAGCGGGCTTGCCATTCTTGACACCATGAACTTCATCCACAGCCCCATTGCCACATACTGTCTGGGACAGGCGGCTTCTATGGCGGCCGTCATACTTGCCAGCGGCATGAAAGGCCGGCGCAGAGCTCTGCCAAACGCCAGAATAATGATACACCAGCCTCTGGGCGGAGTGCAGGGGCAGGCGACAGACATAGGAATCCAGGCGAAAGAAATAATGAGGATGAAACAAAGGCTTAACGAAATACTCGCGAAAGCCACGGGGCATCCTTTTGAAAAAATAGAAAAAGACACCGAAAGAGATTATTTCATGACGGCCGACGAGGCCCTCACCTACGGCATTGTTGATGAAGTAATAAAAACCAGAATCTAAACGGAGGATTAAGTGGCATACAGAAACATACCTGTTATAGTAGTGCGGGATACAGTTATTCTCCCATTCAACAGAATACCTATTTTTGTCGGACGGGAAAAATCAAAGAAAGCCCTTGAGGCGGCGTTGGCAGGCGAGAAATATGTTTTTTTCACCGCTCAGAAAAATCCGAAAATAGACGACCCTCAATTCGGTGATATTTATTCCGTGGGATGTGTGGGAAAAATTCTGCAGTCAATAAAGGAAGATTCGGGCGGCTATAAAATTCTCATAGAAGGAATTGAGCGATCAAAGATAAATTCCCTCTCCGACGCCGAAGGCCTGTTGACAGGAAATATTACTTCTCTGCCGCTGGAATTAAATCCCCCCCCTAAAACAGACGCTCTATTTGAAGCGCTGATTGGCGAATTCAGGAAGTACAGCGAAATAGCCGGAAAAATACCTAAGGAAATCATAGATGATATTCTCTCTATAAACGAACCCGAGAAGATACTCTATCTGATTATAGGCTATATGCCCGGACGCGTCTCTGAAAAACAGAAAATGCTTGAAAATAGCTCCGCCGAAGACATTATAATGAAACTTATAAAGATGCTCGCGTCGGATAGGGAATTCATGCTTGTTAAAAAAGACATTCATGAAAAAGTGCACAAAGAAATACAGAAAAACCAGAGGGAATACTTTCTTTCCGAAGAGATGAAGACTATTGAAAAGGAACTTAATAAAAACAGCCCTAACAAAGAATATTCGGACTATATAAAAAAAATCAAAGAAGCTAAAATGCCTCAACAGGCGAAAAAGCAGACTGAAGAAGAGCTTGAAAGACTTTCCAAAATGATGCCTTTTTCTCCCGAAGCTACAGTCGTGAGAACTTACATAGACTGGATGGTTTCCATGCCTTGGAACAAAAAAACAACAGACAGCATGGATATTGACAATGTGCAGAAGGTTCTTGAAGACGAGCACTGGGGCCTTCAAAAATCAAAGGAAAGGGTGCTGGAATATCTCGCCGTTTGCAAGCTGAACAAAAAAATAAAAGGGCCGATACTGTGCTTTACCGGCCCTCCGGGTACCGGAAAAACTTCTTTCGCGCGATCCATCGCAAAAGCCATGGGAAGAAAATTTGTGAGAATTTCGCTCGGCGGCGTCAGAGATGAAGCTGAAATCCGCGGACACCGCAGAACATACATAGGGTCCATGCCCGGAAAAATAATTCAGTCCCTTAGAAAAGCAGAGTCCAAAAACCCGGTTTTTCTGATAGACGAAATTGATAAAATCGGCTCGGATTTTCGCGGCGACCCTTCTTCCGCTCTGCTGGAAGTCCTTGACCCGGAACAGAACAACACTTTTTCCGATCATTATCTCGATACCCCCGTAGATCTTTCCGATATAATGTTTATTACCACGGCCAACACAACCTACACCATCATTCCGGCGCTGAAAGACCGCATGGAAATAATTGAATTCCCCAGCTACACGCAGCCGGAAAAAATAGGCATAGCCGTAAATTTCCTGATTCCCAAACAAATAACGGAAAATGGGCTTACAAATTATAAAATTGTTTTCAAAGAGCCCGCGGTTGAATTCGTTATAGACTCCTACACTCAGGAAGCGGGTGTCAGAAATCTGGAAAGGCAAATCGCCACCGTACTGCGGAAAATAGCCAGAAAAATCGTCCAGAAAAAAATAAAGAGCCCCATAAACATAGATAAAAAAACTGTCCGATCACTTCTCGGATATGAAAAATTTATGCACGATGAAGGAAAAGAAAACAGCGTCGGCGTCGTCTGCGGATTGGCGTGGACGGAAGTCGGCGGCGAGGTCTTAACCGTTGAAACCGTTCTGATGAAAGGCAAAGGCAATCTCATATTGACCGGCCAGCTCGGCGATGTTATGAAAGAATCAGCTCAGGCGGCGGTTTCCTATTTGCGGGCTAACGCTAAAAAGTTGGGAATACCCGATAACTTTATGAAAAACAGCGATGTGCATATACATGTTCCCGAGGGCTCAATTCCCAAAGACGGACCGTCGGCGGGAATAACGATAGCCATATCTCTTGTATCGGCCATTCTCAAAAAACCCGTAAGAAAGGACCTTGCTATGACGGGGGAAATAACGCTTTCGGGGAGATTGCTTCCCATAGGCGGCCTCAAAGAAAAAGCGCTCGCGGCCTTCAGAGAAAAAATAAAAACCATTATTATACCTGATAAAAATAAAGCCGAAATCGACGAATTTTCCGACAATGTAAAAAAAGGCCTGGAAATTATTCCGTTAAAGACGATAGACGAAGTTATCAAAATCGCAGTCGGCTTAGGCGACAGTGCGAAAAAAGAAAAGAAAAATAAAAAAATATCCGCGGCAAAAGAAGTAAAAGAAGGTAAAATTAAGTCTTTCGTCCCGGCGAGAGCTTAATTAATTGTCCAATATATTAATTGTCAAATATGTAGCGGTCGGATTTACCTGTGCCCGGGGGGGGGGGCGGGGGTATCCGACAATAGGAGGCATAAAATGAAAAAAGAGATTCTGTTTTCCCCCGGCCCCACCAATGTGCCGGCTGAAATTCTGCTTGAGGGCGCCAAAAGGACGATTCATCACCGTACTAAAGAATTTTCGCTGATGCTGGGAGTTGCGGAAAAAGGCCTCGCCGAAGCTTTTGACACAAAAGGAAAAGTTTTCATTCTCACATCTTCCGGCTCGGGGGCAATGGAGGCGGCTGTCGTTAATTTTCTCTCGCGTAACGATGATGTCCTTGTCCTCAACACGGGAGCTTTCGGACGGAGATGGGCAAATATAGCGAAGGCCTACGGCATCATCCCCGATGTTTTGGAATACCCGTGGGGAGAATCTTTTAAAATAGCTGATGTGGAAGAAAAAATTAAAAAGAAAAATTACAGAGCTATTCTCTGCCAGCTCGGAGAAACTTCAACCGGCGCCGTAAACGATATAAAATCTCTCGGCGAAATAATTCCCAAGAAAACGATCCTCATCGTGGACGCCGTCAGCGGCTTGATGTCGGAAGAATTTCATATGGACAAATGGAATGTGGATGTGTGCGTGTCCGGTTCCCAGAAAGGCTTTATGATGCCGCCGGGGCTGGCTTTTATCGCCGTAAGAAAAGGGCTGGACGATGAAATAGGCAAAAGTGACCTTCCCTGTTTTTATTTTTCTCTCAAGCAAGCTAACGCATATCTGGAAAAAGGCCAGACGCCGTGGACGCCTGCCATAAATCTCATTTACCAGCTCAATAAATCTCTGGAAATGCTGTCTGTTGAAGGTTTTGACAATGTAATAACGCGTCACAAAAATATGGCTCAAATTGCCCGCAAAAGTGTTTCGGAAATGGGGCTTGAACTCTTTTCGTCCTCGCCGTCAAACGGCATAACAGCAGTTAAAGTGCCCGATGGCATAGACGGAACAAAACTCATTGAGTATATAAGCGAAAAATACGGTGTGAGATTCGCCAACGGCCAGAGAGAATACAAAGGAAAACTTCTGAGAATAGCGCACATGGGTTATGTGACTGTACCCGATATTCTTATGGCGCTCAACTGCCTGTGGCTGGGTCTCAAAAAATCAGGCTTTAAAACAGGCGACAGCGCCATAGTGTCCGCTCTTGAGGAAGCCCTTTCTCTCGACTGATAATTACCTAACCCAAACATGAGCTTGCCAATGAAGCGAATACCTGCTATAATCGCTTCATATAATGAAGCGATTAGTGGGAGAGGCAGAGATGAAATATATATGGGAACAAAAAAGCTGGCCGCACTTCAAATGGCAAAGCGATAAGCTGCTTAACTATCTCAGCAGGGCAAGATTCGCTCAGGGAAATTTACTTAGCAAAATAAATTCAATGGGTTTAACCCTTAACAGGGAATCGCACGCGGAAATATTAATTGAAGAAACCGTTAAAACCGCCGCCATAGAGGGCATAAACTTAGATAAAGAATCCGTCCGATCATCCGTCGCCGGAAAATTAGGGTTACCCACAGCTGGCCTAAAACAGCCTGATAAAAACGCGGACGGCTTAATTGATGTAATTCTTAACGCCACCACACATTACAAAAAGCCGCTGACCGCAAAGCGATTGAAGTCATGGCAGGCGGCATTATTCCCTACCGGTTATTCCGGATTAAAAAAGATTCACCTCGGCAAATGGCGCGGAAACACGGCAATGCGTGTTGTCTCCGGCCCAATTGGACGGGAAAAAATTCATTTTGAGGCGCCGCCGGGAATTAAAGTCGTTTCCGAAATAAAAACGTTTATAAACTGGTGGGGCAAAGAATCAAAAGATACCGACGGATTGTTAAAAGCGGGAATCGCTCATTTTTATTTCGTGACTATTCATCCTTTTGAAGACGGCAACGGCCGCATAGCCCGGGCGCTCGCAGATATGGCCTTAGCACAGGATGAAAACTTGCCCCAAAGATATTATTCTCTTTCAGGCAGGATAATGGCTGAGAGAAAAGCTTATTATGACATATTAGAACAAAGCCAGAAAAGTTCGCTTGATATAACGCCATGGTTATTGTGGTTTCTTAAATGCTATCTGCGCGCGATTGCGGATTCGGAGGTCACCATCGGCAAGGTTCTGCAAAAATCAGTTTTCTGGCAAATACATGCTCAGACCGGATTGAACAAAAATCAGCAAAAAGCGATTAACCGTCTGCTGGATGCGGGGCAGAACGGTTTTGAGGGAGGGTTGAGCACAAGAAAGTATGTTTCAATGACGAGAACAAGCAGAGCCACCGCATACAGAGATATTAGCGATTTAGTCCGGAAAAAAATATTAACGCGCCGCAATGCAGGCGGGCGGAGCGTATCCTATAACCTGATTTTCCCCTCTGTGGTAAATCCCATCAACAAATAATTTCATATCCTTTACGTTTCAATCCACGCCCCCGAAATTGAATGTGAAATTTGTGTTTTACGGCGGTCCAAAAAAATTCGCTAAAGGTTTTATACCTTACCGATATAAGTAGTTTTGATTTTTTCTTTGTCCCGCCAAAGCGCATACTTATATTTGTTATCCCGAATTTTAAGCCGCCCCAAATGATAAGTTCCGTCTTCAGAAACAATAATAATATTTTTTTTATTCTGATGAATGTAAATCCCTGGTTTGAGTTTACGAGGCGTGTTTATTTTCACTTATCTTTTTTCACGCCGAGCCGGCGCCTTTGGCTTTTTCATAATTCTTTGCCGTGTTTCTTTTCTTTCTTGAGTCTGGTCAAATTCTCTAAGTCCAGTATATCCTTGGGCCGGCCAGCGGCTTTTTTCATTTTGATAATATCATCCAATGAAGCAAAATATGCGGGGGTGTCGCCTACTTTGTCTAATTTTTTATTTTTCCATACTTCTTCAAAAGTTACTCCTGCCGCCGAGGGATGTATATCTACAAGCAAAGAATAATCTCTAAATAATACTTTTTTATTCATTAGCAGACTCGTGTCTTCGCCTTGGAGATCATAGCCAAAAGTTTCAAGCGCTTTATAACATCGTTTTGCATTCTCTAACGTGGGCTTAATCATAATATCGACATCCATTGTATATCTTGCATATCCATGTGCCACAAAACTGAATGCTCCTATCAGAATATAATCTACTTTATTTTCATTAAATATGCGTAATAAAGTTTCTACTCTTTTTTTTTCCATTTTTCTTCCTCCCTCTTTTATCAAACAGTTCTGTCATTTCAAAAAACATATCGTATCGTTGTTGCGTAGTTAAAGAAAAAAGATATCTGACATTATATTCTAACTCTGCTTTCTGAGCCGCGGGAGTTCCTTCCTCGGCAGGATCTATAATTAACATACCTTTTAATTTCCTCATCGGATTAGGTCACAACCTTTTTTTGTTCTGCTTTCTGTCTTTTGTCTTTCATTTTATTAATCCCACTTCTGCTTTATGATAATAATGTAATACAAAAAAGTCAAGATGCAAAAACTTATATAAAAAATAACATATCGCATTACCGATGAGGAATGAATCTTTAATAATCCGAAATCGGCTGGGGCGGACAACTGATTTTGTGTACTACATACTCATTGACTTTTGTTTCGACAGAGGTCAATGACAATGTTTCAATCCACGCCCCCGCACGGGGGGCGACCAGTTAAGGGCGAAGGAAGCAGAGGCGGAATCGGAAAGAATGAGAGATGAGTTTGAAAACTCCAGAAACAATCCGCCGAAAGTTGACTTAAACAATGCCTCGGAAGATTTGATTGAGAAGTTGGAAGCAAAGTTTGGAAAACCTTTTGCGCAAATAAAAGCAGAAGCTGATTTACAATCATTGATTGTTGACCAGAAACTCCAACCTTTGAAAGCCGTTATTTTGTCACAGCA
>VMTI01000270.1 GCA_013791675.1 bacterium
AAAATAATAAAGCTGTCAACTGCTTCTCAGTTCTTTTGGGAATTTCAACCTTTTACCGTCTATCTTTGAACTTTAAATTTCCTTATGGCAAAACTTCAGAGGAACGAAATCAGGCGTGACGAAAGAGAAAAAAGGAGGGGTTTTCTAACCCCGATAAGTTAAAGCAATAGAGGAGAGGATATTTATGGTTATGTCAGAACATCCTTTGTGAATAAGTAAATTTTTTCTTTCTTGGCGAGTTTAATCATATTTTCGGTAAATCCTTTTTTGCTGAATAATGCGAAATATTTTTTTTGTTTGACCTTGCCCCAGTCCACAATTTGGGATTTTCTTTTTAGGTCCTCATAGATATTTGTTCCTATTTTTTTATTTGTCCATTTAACTTCACCGAAAAGAATCTCATTTGTTCTTGAATTTGTAGCGACAACATCAATTTCTTCATTTTTGTCCCACCACCGGCCGCATCTTTCAAAGTTCAAAGGAATTTTTTTATTATTGATTGCCGTCTGCAGGATTTCAACAGCAATCTTCTCGTAGTTTCCGGCCAGAAATTGCGGAAGGATTTTCGACATTTCTATTAGAACCTCATCTGTTCTATTTTCTTCAAGCAACGCTCTATTCCTGAAGACAAATCTGAACCAGAAATTGAAGAAATTATCGTCAATGAAATATATTCCCTTTCTCCTACCACAGTCACACTATTATAACAGGAAGGAGATTATTGTTGGAGCGTTTGGGAAACATTTGCTACAATCAGTTCATAGATTATGAAATTATCAAGTAGATTGAGTATTTTTTCGTGCGCTATTGTGCTGTTTACCGTCATAGGTGTGAGCGGCCTTCTTTACCACACAGAAAAAAAGCTGTTACTCGCCGAGATTGAAAAAAGGCAGTACACTACGGCGGAGCGTCTTGCCGGAATAGGGAGAGAAGCGCTGCTTGTAAAAGACGACCTTCTCCTTATGAATTACGCGAAACTCATAAAGAAGACAACAGAGGGCATGGTTTACGCTTTTTTTGAAGATGCCAACGGAATTATTTTAGCGCACACGGATCCGTCAAAAATAAGTGAAACGGATAAAACGGCAGTTGCGGAAGGAGCGCTGAATACGGAAAAAGTGCTTAGGAGCGAATATTTTTCAAGTGAAGCTGAAAGTCCGACGGGGCGGGCTGAAAGCGTTTTGGAGGCGCAGGGGCGTGAGATTTTGATTGATTTTGCCGTGCCTATTTATCTTTCAGGCGAAAAAGTCGCTGTGGCGCGTACGGGATTTTCAAAAGAACAGATAAAAGCGATGATTAATGAGTCGCTTTCAAAAACAAAACTGAGAATTTTCGGAGTGGGGATACTGGGACTTTTGATTGGATTCGTATTCTCGCTTATAATGGCGCTGACAATAACAAAGCCCATAAAACTTCTTATTTCCGGCGCGGAGGAAATAGGAAAAGGGCGTTTTGAGTACCGTATCCCCGAAGGGAGAAATGACGAAGTCGGTTATTTGGCAAAATCTTTTAACGTTATGGCCAAGAAGCTGGCGGAACTTGATGAAATGAAAAGGGATTTTACATCATCTGTGACACATGAACTGCGCTCGCCGCTGGGAGCGATAGAAAGTTATATCAATCTGATGCTGCAGCAGCTGCGCAGCGGGCAAATTGGCGGCTTTGACTGGGATGACCATTTCGTAAGGATAAAGAGAAACACGACGCGACTCTCGCGTTTTATAAACGACCTTCTTGACACCGCTAAAATAGAAGCGGGGAAACTTGATGTCAATCCTTTTCTGACGGTTTATGAACCGGTTATTAAAGATGTCGCGGATTTGTTTAAGGCGAAAGCCGAAGAGCAGCAGATTTCGCTGACTTATAACTGTCCTCCCGATTTGCCGAAAATTAATATTGACGAAGACAGAATCAAACAGGTTATTACAAATCTTGTGGGAAACGCCTTGAAATTTACCCCGCCCGGCGGTACAATAAGCATAACTGCTAAAAAAGTTAATTTTTCCGGAAGGGATTTTATTGAAACGGCTCTCGCGGACAGCGGCTGCGGTATTACCTCAGACAATATAGACCTAGTTTTTAATAAATTTGAGCAGGTGAAAGAAACAAAAAATAAAGCTAAGGGCGCGAAAGGAACTGGGCTGGGTTTGATGATTGCCAAATCAATCGTTGAACTTCACGGCGGAAAAATTTGGCTTGAGAGCGAAATGGGAAAGGGGACAGTGTTTTATTTTACATTGCCTGTTTAACCGCGAGCAAAACGGAGGTGAGATTATAATGAAATTGAAAACGCAGGTAATAATAGGATTATCGCTAATCATTTTTTGTTCTATCGGGACATTGAGCTATTTCCTTTATAGAAGGATAAACAAAATGCAGTTTGAGCAATTGCGCGGCGCGCTTATTTCTTACGCGAAGCTTTCCGCTGAATCAATAGACGGGGATAAGCATTATAAACTTTCCAACTACGGAAATAAAAATTCTCCCGAATATGTTGAATTAAGAAAAAAGGTGAGGATTCTTAAAAATGTGGATACGAAAATGGCGGAGATGTACACTCTTATCAAAACAGATAAGGAAAATATATGGAAGTTTGTTATAGACGCGGCAGAGCCGAAAGATGAAAATGCGGACGGAATTATATCCGATGATGAAAAACCGGCTAAATTCGGTGAAGAATACGATGTGTCGGATTATCCTGAAATGAAAAAGGCCTTTGGCGGATGTACGGCGGATGAGCAAATCAGTCAGGATAAATGGGGCTGGTGGCTATCGGGTTACGCGCCGATTTACAATTCAAAAAAAGAAGCGGTTGCTGTTCTTGGAATAGATTTTTCCGCGGATACCATTAGGCGGGAGCAGGCGAGATTAAAAAGGCTCATATTTCTTATGTCGGCTATTTTCCTCGGTGTCGGGTTAATAGCGTCCAATATTTTTTCTTTGAGTTTAACCGGCCCTATTTACAAATTAATAATTGCGGCGGAAGCGATAGGAAAAGGAAATTATGACTATAGAATTAAGCTGAAGAAGAGAAATGAAATCGGATTTTTAGCAGAGACGATAAATTCAATGGCTGAAAATATAAAAAGAAGTTTTAATAAACTTTCAATTCTTCACAGAACGGCAAATATACTTTCATCCACTTTGGATTTGCATCAGGCGCTGAAAATGGCTCTTAATCTTGTGCTTGAAGTCACGAGGTCGGAAAAAGGAGCGATTTTTTTATTAAACAGGCAAGGCGATAAGCTTGATATGATTGTAAGCGAAGGCCTTACTATAAAATCCGATGAAAAATATTTTTTTGCGGATTCTGTTAAAATATCTAAAAATTTAGAGCAGGGCTGGATAGACCGGATAAAAAAAACAATGGATACCATAGGCTGCGCCTATTCTTTTGTTTTGAGCGCAAAAGATAATGTTAGAGGCCTTTTGTTTCTCAATGCGGAGATAAAAGATATGGATTTTTTGAATACGCTGATGAAGCAGGTGTCGTTCGCAATTGAAAATGCCGGCCTTTTTCACGAGGCAATTACTGATAGTTTAACAGGACTGTATCTAAGAAGATATTTTCAAATACAACTTGAAATAGAAACAAAGCGCACAAAAAGATATAAAACGCCGTTGTCTTTTTTAATGATTGATATTGATTTTTTCAAGAAAATTAATGATAAGTTCGGTCATCTTGCGGGGGATTTTGTATTGGCGCAAATTTCCCGGCTAATCAAAGAAACTCTCAGGGATGTTGATGTTGTTTCACGTTTCGGGGGTGAGGAAATCAGCGCGGTTCTTCCCGAGACCAATAAAAATGAAGCATTGCTGACAGCAGAGAGAATTAGAAAGGCAGTTGAAAATTATGAATTTGAATACAAGGGGAAAATAATAAAAGTTACGATAAGTGTCGGAGTTTTTTCTATTAGCGGCGAAGAAGAATTATCTTCGGAACAAATTATCAAAAATGCCGATTTAGCTTTATATAAAGCCAAAAGTGACGGGAGAAACAGAGTTTGTGGAGAAAAAGAGGACGGATAAAAGTAATGAGTTTCTGAGGGATATGGGATACTCTAATTAAAGGCGGACATATTTAGGGGTAAGGTGGTGGTGAATAATGTATAATTACAATATCCAAATTCGAAAAGTTTTATTTTTCCTATTTTTTTATAGCGTGTCATTTGCATTTCCTATGATTCAGGAAGATGGTTCTATTCTTGAAAAAGGCGAAATTGAAGTTGACCAGTTATTCTACGGGGGAAAATATACCGGTGAGATAATAAATAGCAAAAGACAAACATATTCCGGAGATGTACAATCGTACTGGTTGGAGAGCTGGACAGATATATGGTACGGGGTATCTGAATCCTTTAATTTGAGATTAATGGTTCCTATTGATAAATGGAGTTATAAAGATATTGAATCCGGAAGGGAAGATGCATCGGGGTTAAGCGACATTAGGTTGGCGGCAAAAATAAAGATTAGGGACAATTTTTCCGGCCTTTTTGGTTTAAAAACAAAAACAGGGAGCGAAGATAAGATGCTCGGAACAGGTAAAAACGAACCTTTTGTGAAATTTGTTTATGATACTTACGTGACGTCTAATTTCAATTTTATTCTCAATTCAGGCGGTCAGTTTAATAGTGAAAATAATTTATATAATTACGGGTTTGGCTTAAATTATTATTTAAGTGAAAAACTGGAAATTGTTTTCGAGATATTCGGTGAAAATATTAGTGGTAAATATAATCAAATTTCTGTAGCCCCGGGAATAGATTTTAATTTATCAAAGACAATGTCTGTTGGGATTGCTTTTCAAATACCTATTAAAGTTATAGGAAACAGTGACGAATATTGTGAAGTAATGCCCTATTTAGGATTCTTTTATTTTCCTGGTGGATAGATAGCAGCCGTCCGCCGCGGCGGACAAAGAGAGGACTAATTTCTCAAAAAAAATAGCGGTGGTGTTACTGCTTGTCATTTTTTTAAATCGGGCAAAAGCGGCTGATATAGTCGGGGTTGGAAAACCCCTCCTACGTTTAAAACCCAAAGACATAGTTATAGTGGCAATCAGTGAGAGGAGTTTTAAATCGGTCGGCGAATTTCCATGGAAGCGGGTTATTTACGCGAAGTTTCTGAAAAAAATAAAAAAATATAAACCCGCGATAACGGCTTTTGAGCCCATTAATATTTTAAGCAATAATGCCTTAAGCTGTGGGCATACCGGTCAGCTGGAAGCGAACTTAGTGTTTGAAAAATGTCTGCCCGTTATTTTTTCGAAAAACAAAATAATTCCTTCCTTTCCTTTGGTTGTGATGCATAATTGGATACGGAAGATTAGCGCGGAGCAATCTTCGGCGCTGAAATATATTTCGGCTTTTGACGATTTTATTTTCAAAAACATGAATTGTGATGATTCTTTGGATTTTGGATATTCCGGGAAAGATTTCAGCTTTAAAACTGTTGAATTTTGTGATATTTTGAACAATAACTTTAATGAGAAAACTTTTGAAAATAAAATAGTTTTAGTTGGAGTAACAGCGCCATTATTGAAATATCCCCCGATTTTGAATTGGCGGTGTTGCATTTAAAAAAAATGGAAAAAGAATATCGCGCGGCTGAAGATTACTATAACGCCGGTTTGAATGCCTGCCGTCAGAATGACTCAAAAGCCGCTTCGCGGTTGTTCGCAAACGCGGCGGCACTGGATGACCGAAACCGAAAATTTAAGAGAGCGTCTTTATTCGTTGGCCCGAATTGTATAAGTTCTAATGACTTCTGCAAAGTTGCTCTGGAAAATTATAAAGAAGAAAAAGTATTAGCGGCTCTTGATTTGGCGGGTATTGCGGTTGATTTGGACGGTAGTAACGAAAAAGCAAAGAAGTTTTTGAAAAAAAACAATAAGCATTTTGAAGCGATAAAAAATAAATTGGCGAATTTGTAGTTTTTTTTTATCATCGGAAAAGAAAGACATAAGAACTGTTTGCAATTAGGCCTTTTGGCCTATTGCCCACTTGGGATGAAATATAGTAAAATATATTCAATGGTTGAGAAGGAGACAGGAAAAGGTATTAATGAATGAAAGGATAAAAGTAGTTGTTGCCGACGACGAAGATGATTTCGCCAATCTGGTGAGGTTGGTCTTGACCGTTGAGGGATTTGACGTTAAGGTTGCTGTCAACGGCAGAGAAGCTCTTGAAAAAATCAAAAGTTTTGTGCCGGATCTGGTTATTTTGGATGTCAATATGCCGTATTTGACGGGTTTTCAGGTTCTTGAAAAACTTCGCTACAGCGAAAAGTTCAAAAATTTGCCTGTGATTATGCTTACGGTGAGAAACGCTGAAAATGACGAATTGGACGGGCTGGAATATGGTTGTGACGATTATGTAACAAAACCGTTTATGCCGAATCAGCTTGTCGCGCGAGTGCGGAGTGTGCTTCGGCGCAGCGGGAAGAAATTGAACGGTAAAACATAAAACAAAAAAAATAGGAGCAATTTAATGAGTAGAAAATTTTTAAGAAAAGAATTTGTGATTTATAGTTTGTTCATCATATCAATTTTGTTTTGTTTTACTCCGATGTTTGTTTGCGCGGAAGACGAAATGATTGAGATAACGGTTGAAATTACAGAAATAAGCAATAATAAAGCCAGAGATTTGGGAATCAAATGGGTGGATACGCTGAGTTTCGGAGAAGTGAGCTGGGGGAGCGACTCGGGTTCAAGGGAGCCCGCGATGCTTCCAGAAGTACCGGCGATATTCAAAGTAGGTGATTTCGCGCGTTATACCGCGTTAAGCGGACAAATAAATTTGCTTGTGAAGAAAGGCGCCGCTAAAATTATTTCAAAACCCAAACTTATTACAAGAAGCGGAACTGAGGCGACATTCAGTGTGGGAGGACAGTTCCCTGTTGTTGCTACGGGAGTATCAGGCGGTTCTGTTGAATGGAAGGAGTATGGAATAATTGTTAAAATGAAACCAAGTATTATGACAAACGGCAAAATAAGGGCTTTTGTTTCCACTGAAGTCAGCCGCCTGGATTGGGCAAATAAGGTTGGCGATTATCCTGCTTTGAGTTCGCGTAATGTTAAAAATAATGTGGATTTGAAAAGCGGTGAAACTCTTGTGATAGCTGGTCTTACAGAGACAAAAGAGGAGGAATCAAGCGCAGGTATCCCTATTCTTTCCGAGATTCCCATTTTAAAATATCTCTTTGGCAGCAACAATAAAACGACATCTCAAAATACTGTTTTTATTTTTGTGACTCCCAGAATCGTAAAATAATTGGATACTCTATTTTTGGGGCCGTTGGAAGCATTGATGAAAGATGAAAATGTTTCAGATATTCTTACCATCGGCCTGAATAAGGTTTATGTTGAAATCGGCGGAAAACTTAAAAAGACCGATGTCCGGTTTTCAAGCAGAGAAGAGTTGAATAAAGTGATACATTCAATAACGGCGCCTTTGGGCAAAAAAGTGGATGAATCTATGCCTCTTCTTGACGGAAGACTTCCTGACGGTTCAAGAATCAATGTAGTGGTTGAGCCGCTCGCCATTGACGGGCCGATGATTTCCATAAGAAAATTTATGAAAAAAATGCTGACTCCCGAGGAGATGATAAATATAGGTTCGATCAGCGCGGGGATGCTTGATTTTATAAAGCTTTGTGTGAGGGGTCGAAAAAATATAATTATTTCAGGAGGCACCGGCTCGGGCAAAACGACTTTGCTGAATTTATGCTCATCCTTTATTCCCGGGGATGAAAGAATTGTGACAATTGAGGATGCCGCTGAATTGAGAATAGAACAGGCGAATGTCGGCCGTTTGGAGAGCCGCCCCCCTGATGTTGACGGAAAAGGTGAGATTTCCATCCGCCGTCTTGTTATCAATTCTCTTAGAATGAGGCCTGACAGAATTATCGTCGGAGAATGCAGGGGAGGCGAAGCGCTTGATATGATTCAGGCGATGAATACCGGCCATGACGGTTCGTTGACTACGATTCATGCCAATAGCCCGCGGGATATGCTGAAACGTCTTGAAGTTCTTATAATGATGTCCGGACTGGATATCCCTTCAAGAGCGATAAGAGAGCAGG
Source organism: bacterium (assembly GCA_013791675.1). GTDB lineage: Bacteria > CG03 > CG03 > CG03 > CG03 > CG03. Next base: position 8,083 of record VMTI01000270.1, read on the forward strand.
TTGCGTCCGCTGTTGATATTGTCATTCAGAGTTCCCGATTACAGGACGGTTCGCGAAAAATCATTGAAATTTCCGAAATCACGGGCATGGAAGGGAATGTGCTTTTAATGGCTCCTATCTTCAAATTTATACAAAGCGGAGTTAATTCTGAAGGTAAAGTGCAGGGAAAATTCTGCGCCACGGGGGCGATTCCTGTGTTTTTAAACGCTTTGAAAATGCAGGGCTTTAAAGTTGATATGAGCATGTTCGCAAAGTAATAGCGGTTAACATGGTTTAATGGTTTCTCTTAAAAAAGCCGGTATTTTTCTTTTTATCGGATTTTTCTTTTTTATCAATAATCATCTCATAGACGGCCCGGATATTTATACACCCATTATAGACGGCCGGTTAATGATTCAGCAGGGCACGCCGGATATAAAAGTGCCGACTTTTTTAAGTGAAGAAAATGCCGTGAATTACAGATGGCTTTTTGAGTATTCGTTTTTTAAAATACACGAAACTTTTGGCAATCAGGGTTTGATTATTTTGCAGAATGCCGTTTATATGCTGTTGTTTCTGACAATATTTTATTTTATAAATTCCATGACGGGGAATTTTGGGATTTCAATTTTTTACGCAGTATTTCCCGTTTTGTCGTATATGCTTTTTTGTGGCGAATTACGTCCCCAGCTCGTTTCGCTTTTTCTTTTTTCCCTGGTGTTTGTTATTTTTAAGCAGGTTTCTGCAAAACGGCTGAATAAGAAACTCCTCTTTTTTATTCCGCTTGTCATAGCTGTCTGGGCGAATATACATGTCACGTTTTTAATAGGTTTGCTTCTGATTTTTTTTGAGGCATTTACTCATCCGGAAGACAAAAAATTTGCGCTTCTGCTTGTGTTATCCGGTGCGGCCAGTTTCTTAACGCCGCATGGCTATATGGCATATTTACCCGTGTTTGATTATTTAAAATCTCGGCCTATTTACGGCACAATATCTGAATTACAGCCGCTCATAAAATCATTTCCGATGTTTGTCATTTTTGTTTTGGTTACCGCTCTGAATTTGGTCACTATTTCAAAAACAGGGATTAGTGATAAAGAAAGTCTGCCGGAGTTTTTTTTAGTCATTATATTTTTCTTTAAAACAATTTTTTGTATGAAATTTCTGATTTATTATGTCCTTGTTTCATCATTTATCGCAGGTTCATCTGGAAGGAAAAACTTTGAGAAAAAGAGTTACTCAGTTATTCTTTTTTTTCTTTGTGTCGTTGCGCTTGGATTAATTGCCGGTCCGGCAAGCCCTGTAAGAAAATCATATTTAGATTCCGAAAGTCTGACTGATATTTTTGATTTTCATGAAAAGAGCGGGGTAAAAGGCGTTATCTATACGCCGGATGTTGCGGTTAATAATTATGTTTCCTATAGATTTTATCCGGATATTATTCCGTTGGTAAACGGTTTGACAAACGCTCATAGCGATGAGGCATATTCTCTGTGGGACAGATGGGACAGAAGCGAAAAAGCCTTTAAAAGCATAAGCGAATGCAATATATGTCTTTACAAGTGGAAAGATTATAAAAAAAATTACCGGCAACTTTCCTTCAGCAATTGGTGGATATGGTATTATAACGAAGAATGGCTGTTGTGCGGCCGCGAGAAGCTTTCTCCTGATAATCCGAGAGTATCGCAAATTGGTTATTACGATCAGGCGCTTAATAGGGGTGTGCCGGGCTTATGAAAAAAATTGTTATTTTACCGGTGTATAATGAGAAGAAAACGGTTTTTGAAGTGCTGAATGAAGTTCAAGGTTACGCTGATATTATTATCATAATTGACGACAGTTCAACCGACGGCAGCCGAGAAATAATAAAGAAATGGGCGAAAAATAAAAGCGATATTTATCCCGTTTTTTTTGAAAAAAACAAAGGCATGGCGGGGGCTTTAAGAATAGGGTTTTTGATAGTGAATCAAATGCTGAACGAAAATAAAATAACGCCGGACGATATCATAATAAATATGGATTCGGATGGTCAGCACAAAGCGGTTTATATCAAAGAAATTTCGGATGAGCTCACGAAAAATAGATTTGATATGGTGACAGGAAGAAGAAATCTCAAAAAACATTTTTTCTACAAACGTTTCGGGAATTTTGTCCTTACTTTTACGGCAAGCGTTTTATCCGGCCGCCGGTTTAATGATATTGAATGCGGCTTTCGCGCTATGCGCGCCGACGTTGTGCCGGCTTTACTGGAATATTACAAAGGTAAAAATTATAGCTGCGCTTCCGAGATAGGAATTATCATTTCACATCTCGGATATAAAATTAGTAATGATTATTTGATAGATATTCCTTTTTACAGAATGCGGGGCGCCAGAACGTGGGACGGATTCGTTAATTTAATGTGCGGAATTTTCGTTAAATTCAGGCTTCTTTCTGGTATGAAAACAGCTGTTTTGTTTGTTGATTTGAGTAAATATAAATGAGGACGCTGATATTTAATCCCCCGTTTTTTGATAAAGGTCGCGAAGGTTTTATCAGGGAAGGCCGGTGCGAACAGAGTTTTTCATCCTTTCAATATGTGATGGAACCGATTTCGCTACTTTCCATAGCTGCCGTTTTGGAAAAAAACAATTTTCACGTAAAATTTTTGGACTGTATGGTGGAAGTAATGACGTTGGAGGATATCAAAAATTATATTTTGGAATATAATCCGGCGTTAATAATAGTAAATGTTGCCACCGCGACTTTTTTAAGCGATATTAAAATTATTGAGGCAATAAAAAACTTTTCCCTTGCGCATATCAGCGCCATAGGCGTTCATGTTTCGGCCTTACCTTCCGAGGCGCTTAAAATGGCTGCTTTGGATTCGGTTATACGCGGCGAACCGGAATTGACGGCGCTTGAACTTGCTAAAGCCGTCAGCGATAAAATAGATTTAAACAGCGTCGACGGTTTGTCGTTCAGGAATGAGGAGGAAATTAAGCATAACCGCAATAGGGCGTTTTGTGAAAATCTTGATTCTCTGCCTTTTCCCGCGCGGGGATTAGAACGCATGGGGGAATACACTCTTCCTGTGGTTAATAAACCGTATACCCTGATTATTTCTTCAAGAGGATGCCCATATAACTGTATTTTTTGTACCGCGTATATTTATTACGGCCGCAAGTTGAGATTGCGCTCTGTGTCCAATATAGTTGAGGAAATAGAGACGGTTTCAATGGAATTCAATGTCAAGTATTTCACGATGTGGTCGGACACTTTTACTCTGGATAAAGATTTTGTCGTGAGATTTTGCGATGAACTTCTAAAGCGGGATTTAAAAATATTCTGGATGTGCAATTCACGCGCGGATAAGGTGGATTATGAGCTCCTTATGAGGATGAAGAAATCCGGCTGTATGGGCATTTCTTTCGGGGTGGAATCGGGGGTGCAGGGAATTTTAGATAACGCGGAAAAAAACATAACTATTTCACAAATAGAAAACGCGTTCAGACTTTGTAATCTCGCGGGGATACAAAGTCTCGCGCATATTATTTTCGGTCTTCCAGGGGAAACGAAAAAAAGCATAAATGAGACGATTGATTTTGTTATAAAAATTAAACCGGCTTATGCTCAGTTTTATTGCGCTATTCCTTTTCCCGGAACGGTTTTTTACAGAGACGCTGTGAAAAAAGGCTGGCTGGATACGGATGACTGGAGCAGATTTGAATTGAATCAATCCATAATCAGCACGGGGGCACTTTCGTCAAGAGAGCTCTCCGAGGCACGCAAAAAAGCATACAGAAAATTTTATTTGAGGCCTTCTTATATTTTTTCACGACTCAGAGATATAAAAACGTTAAAGAATGCGATTTTGACTTTAAAAAATGGGGTAAATTTTATTAAGAAATGGATTTGCTGAAAAAATATGATCGATGAAAAAGAATTGCTCATCCGGGCTCTGCGCGGGGACTGTGACGCTTTCGGAGAACTTGTGAAACAGAATCAAAATGCTGTTTATTTCACAGCGCTTAAATTAACGGGCAACCCCGCGGATGCCGAAGATGCCGCGAGTGAGACTTTTCTGACAGCTTTTAAAAATATCAGGAAATTTGAAGGCCGCGCGCGGTTCCTGACATGGCTTTACCGAATTTGTTTCAACACGGTGTACAGGGGAAAAAGAAAAAGAAGAATAATTGTGTCAAGAAACATAGTGGAAGAAGACGATAACGGAAGGCCGGTTGAAATTGCGGACATGAAATATGAGCCTTATGATAAAATAGCGTCCAATGAAAGAGCGTGTATGGTCAGGAAAGCTCTCGCTAAATTAAGCGGCAAATTGAGGGAAATACTGCTTCTGAAAGAATTAGAGGGGTTGAATTATGAAGAAATCGCAAAAACGCTGCGTATTTCAAAAGGAACGGTAATGTCGCGTTTGTACAGAGCAAGGCAGCAAATAAGGAAAATTTTGGAGAAAGAAGGGATAAAGGGAATATTTTGACCGGATACTGACTCTAACTATATGTAGGTTGGAAGTCAGAAGAATAAAACAGGAGGAAAAGAAAATGTGGAAAAGACTAATGCAGGAAGATGCGCAGGGTATGACGGAGTACATTTTGATTATCGCGCTTATCGCTGTTGCGTGTGTGGTGGCGTTAAAGCTTTTTGGCGGTAGCATAAATAAGCTGATTACCGTATCAACGCGGAGAATTCAGGACCAGGTGTCGGACTAGAAATTATAACCCAGGTTTAGTACTGGAGGGCTTATGTCATGCGTGAAAGCAGAGTTGCTGTCGGCCTTTGCCGATGGGGAACTTGACGGTGAAGAAAACCTGAAGGTTCTTGCCCACATTGAATCGTGTTGGTTTTGCGGGGAAGAATTGAAAAAGCTTACTGCTCTCAGGGGATTTGCGGATACGCTAAAAATTGGTCCTCTGGCATCCACTCCGGATATCGCGGGAAAGATTTTGCCGGAGTTGAAAAAGTCGAGACTCATTTTTTGGGAACCCGGGCTTTTTGGTTCAATGCTGTACCATAAAAAAGGATATCAGTTGGCTCTTTTGGCGTGTTCAGTGGGCTTCCTTGTGGGTGACAAAAATTATGACCCTCTTCTGATGTTTGCGATGTTCGTCTATGCCTGGGTACATCTGTTTTTGTATCAGAGAGACATGAAAGCTGAGCGAGTAGTGCTGTGTATGGGATGAACAAAAAAAAACGCGGTTTTTTGCGCGATGAGGAAGCTCAGGCGTCCGTGGAGTATATTTTAACGGCGACTTTGCTGTTTGTGGGAGCGTATTGGGGATATTCATTGTTTTCGGGTATTCTTGCGGGG
>VMTI01000178.1 GCA_013791675.1 bacterium
ATGTAAGATTTGCCGTCGAAACTGCATAAGTCCAGTTCGCCTTACCCGTCGCCGTTATCCAGTACGGGCTTGTCGCCGTCCAGCTTGAGCCCGTCCAGCAATTGGAATTGGATTTATCTTTAAGCGATATATTCACAACATTGAGGCCCGCGTTGCCCGCGCGGGGCAAACTCAAATTCGGCTCGTCTTTCGCCGTGCCCGCCAGAATCACCTGCCCGCCCATAAATGAGTAACTCGTATTATTCACAGGCCCTGTCGATACCGACACAGGCGTGCTCGTGTCATACACAAACTCAAATCCAGCCGACGCTATTTCTTCGTTGCCAGAAAAATCCTTCGCCTTCGTTCTGATTCTGAACCTGTGCCCCGTTCCTCTTATCCGCCAATGCGTATCCAGTATATCCGCGTATGACCACTCCGTCAGGCCCGTCACCGGCAGCCACGCGGGTGTGGCCGCCTGCCACTTCGGCTCCGGCCCGTTCCAGTAATATGTTGTGTCCGCGCTTATGTCCGTCACCTCCAATCTGACCTCAGTAATACCGCTTCCAAAATCGCCGTCAGATGCCGTGCCGCCGATATATGCCAGATACTTGTAGGCCGCGCTGTACGGCGTCGTTGAAACCGACACCGGTTTAACAGAATCATAAGTAAAACTCCTCGTGGAAAAATTGAGCTCCCAGTTCCCCGCGTCATCTTTCGCGCGGCTGTTGAGAGAATATGTTATTTCGTCATACCACACGCTCACCGTCTCCCACCAAGCCGTCGCCCCTGACGACAGCGTCGCCGTATTCCAGTACTCAATACCGGCTTCCCCCCAGCCGGGGCCGAGCTCATTCCAGTATTTACTGCCCTGTGTCCTCAATCTATATCTGACTTCCGCCACTACTCCCGGCGCCGTGTCCGAGCATGTCCCCATAAGCTGCGGCGGGCTGTTCGTGTCTCCCGCCGGATTCGTTATCCCAGAATCAGGCAGACTCGTATCATAAACAAATGTGTTAGACGAAACGCCAACGCCGAAAACGCTCTGCTCATTAGTCGCCTTATCCGTCGCGCGGCTCAGAACAAGATACTCAACGCCGTTTGACCAGGCGGCTGTGGGATAATCTATTCCGTAAGTCCACGGGGGATTAGGCCCTGGCGTAACTCCGACGTTTATCCATTCAGGAGTCCCGTAAAACTTCTGATCGGAACCTGATAAATAATATCCGTCGCTGTGCCTCTTAACCTGTATCTCAACCTTATTAACGCCCGACCCCGCGTCAATGGATGTCCCCGTAAGCGCCGCCGGTAAACCCGAAGCGTAATATTTGTTGTCTTCCGGCACCGTTATTCCGCTGGCGGGTTCCGTCTCGTCATAATAAAAATAAGTGTATTGTACCGTGCCGTAACGCCAGTTACCCGCCTTATCCTTCGCCTTTATTCTGATCCTGTACTGATGCGTGTCCGTCCACGCATTCGTGTTTATCGCCACAGCCCAGTCCGGCTCGTTATTGTTTGTCTCTATCCAGTAATCAGCCGTCTGCCAGCTCGTCGTGTTTGAGTTCCAGCGG
>VMTI01000243.1 GCA_013791675.1 bacterium
GCAAGCGAGGGCGGCAGGCTTCGGAGGAGACGCGATAGCGTCGGGGGAGAAGGAGTCCCACCTCCGGCAAAAAATATTAAGGACTCGAAGCCGACCTGAAGCGCGTCCTGAGGACGAGCAAGCGAGGGCGGCAGGCTTCGGAGGAGACGCGATAGCGTCGGGGGAGAAGGAGTCCCACCTCCGGCAAAAAATAATGGAATATAAATTAATACTGGGGAGATTAAAAAATGAGTAATGCTGTTATTGTGACTTTCACTCTTCTCGCGGCGCTGGGAATTTATTTCAGCCGCCGGTACGCCTCGGCTTTTCTTCTGCCGTGGGCGGGAGCGCTCATTATCGCCGTCAGGACGGGGTTCGTCTTTTTTTCGCCCGTATATATTCTCGCTGTTTCGGCGGCGGGTTTTATTTTCTTAGCTCTTGGTAAATTCTTTCCGCATGCGAAAAAGCAGATGTCAGCGTGCGGTGTTATAGCCGTGTGGATTCTTATGCTGATCCGCATATGCTGAAATATATTTTCCGGCGGCTGATTTCCTACATTCCTCTTTTGATTGGAATAACGCTGATATCTTTTCTGATAATGAGGCTTTCGCCCGGAGGGCCGGAGCTTATGTCGGGTTTCGGTTCCGCTGACAGCGACCCCGCCGTTCGTGAAAAAATCGTGAGAATTTACGGGCTTGACAGGCCTCTCCACGAGCAGTATCTGAAGTGGCTCGGAAATATCGCGAGGTTTGATTTCGGTGTGTCGTTTCAGGACGGGCGCAGCGTGTCTAAAAAAATTCTGGAGCGTCTGCCGGCGACGATTCTTCTTAATGTCTGTTCAATCGCGCTTATATTTCTGATAGCCGTTCCCGCGGGCGTTTATTCGGCCGCGAAATCAGGTTCTTTTTTTGACAGAGCCGTTACAGTTTTTGTGTTCGCCGGTTTTTCAATCCCGGCATACTGGCTGGCGCTCATTTTAATGGATTTTTTCGGCGTGAAGATGGGCATTCTTCCCATTTCCGGATTGGTTTCGTTCGGCTGGGATGATTTCGGATTCGCGCGGAAAATCGCCGACGTGTCATGGCATCTTGTCCTGCCGGTTTTTATTTCCGCGTTTACGGGGCTGGCTTCTCTTTCAAGATATGTCAGAGCCGAAATGAAAGATGTTCTTTCCATGGATTTTATCACGGCCGCCCGATCGCGCGGCGTCAGTGAAAGAGATGTGATATGGAAACACGCTTTCAGAAACGCTTTGCTTCCGCTGGCAACGCTCATAGGACTTATGCTCCCGGCAATAATAGGGGGAGGGGTGATATTTGAGACAATATTTTCGTGGCCGGGCGTCGGACGGCTCATGTATCAGGCGGTTATGGCGCGCGACTATCCGCTTATTATGGGCAACGGCGTTATTGTGGCGGCGCTAACGCTTGGTGGAAATTTTATAGCCGATATTTCATACGCCTACATAGACCCGAGGATACGCTACAAATGAAAAATACCCCGTCTCGCAAAATGCGGGTAGCCCTTTCCGTCATCCGCCACGGCAGACTTTCAGCGGCGGATGCAACATTTACCAAAAGGGGAATGAACAATAATGGCTTCATCAAGGAAAAACTGCTTTTGTATTTGGCTGTTATTATGCTGGCTTTTTTTATAGCCGCCGCGGCTTTCGCGCCGCGGCTTAGCGGATATTCGCCCTACAATCAGAATCTTCAAGAAAGGTTTTCTCAGCCGTCGCGCATTCACATACTGGGAACGGACGAGTTCGGCAGAGATGTTTTTTCCCGTATTATTTACGCGGGCAGAGTATCATTATCCGTCGCGGCGGTTGCGGTAGTCATATCGGTAGTTATAGGCACTGTTCTCGGGCTTTTCGCGGGATATTTCGGCGGCTGGACGGATTCGCTGATTGTTAAGCTGATAGATATTTTTCTGTGTATGCCCACGTTTTTTCTTATACTGATGGTTGTGGCTTTCTGGGGGCCGTCCATCAGGAATATAATGATTGTCATAGGCGTTACCTCGTGGCCCGGCCTTGCGAGGCTTGTCAGGGCCGAGGTTCTTTCAGTGTCTAAAAGGGATTACATTTTAGCCGTTCGCGCTCTCGGTTACGGTAAACTGCGGATAATTTTCGTTCACATACTTCCTAATGTTCTGGCGCCGGTTTTTGTCGCGGCTGTTCTGGGCCTCGGCGGAGCTATCCTCGTGGAATCCGGAATTTCATTTCTCGGACTCGGTGTTCAGCCGCCTTTCGCGTCGTGGGGAGACATGCTGTCTTCCGGCAGAACATATATGGGCACCGCATGGTGGCTGTCTTTCTGGCCGGGCTTTGCCATTTTCCTGAATGTTCTTTCGTTCAATCTTGTCGGCGAACATTTGAAAGAAAATCTGAGCCGCTGAAAAATCAAACAAAAAAAGTGATATGGGAAAAATACCCCGTCTCGCAAAAGGCGAATAAGTCACGAAAGCCCACTATTTTATTAGCTCAGTTCCGTTTTTTTTTGTATAATCCCGATTATGTCGTTTATAGATGATTTTTTCTCAAAGAAAATGTGGGATGTGCACAAGTACAGACCTTTTGTAAAAAAAGTGTCTGATATGGAAGACGCCGTAAGGGCTCTTTCGGACGAGGATTTTCCCAAAGAAACAGAAAAGCTCAGGGAAAAAATAAAGTCAGGTGAGAACATACAAAAAATTCTGCCTTACTGTTTTGCTCTCGTGCGAGAAGCATCCGTGCGCACTCTCGGACTGAGGCATTTTGATGTGCAGATAATGGGCGGCTCGGTGCTTTTTGAGGGCAAAATAGCTGAAATGGCTACCGGAGAGGGAAAAACTCTTGTGGCGACTTTGTCCGTTTACGCCAAGGCGGTCGAGGGAATGAAAACCCATATTGTCACGGTGAACGATTATCTCGCCCGCCGCGACGCTTACTGGATGGGGCCCATCTACAGGTTTCTCGGGCTTTCGGCCGGATTTATTCAGCACGACAGTTCCGTTGAAGAAAGGCAAAAAGCATATTTATGCGATGTCAATTATATAACCAACAACGAACTGGGCTTTGATTATCTCAGGGACAATATGGTTGTTTCGAAAAGAGACAAGGTGATGGGGAAAAGGGAATACGCCATCATAGACGAGGTGGATTCCATTCTCATAGACGAGGCAAGGACGCCGCTGATAATTTCCGGCGCCGGCGAAGAGGCCACTGAAAAATACAGTATTGCCGACCGCGTTGCATCAAAGTTGAAAGTGCGTTTCGTGACGGAGACGGAAGAAGTGGGAGCCAAATATCAGGAGATAGACCTGAAGAAAGGTTATGATGCCATTGTGGACGAAAAAAGCCATTCCGTAGAACTGACGGACACGGGTATTAAAAAATGCGAGGCGTTCCTGGGCGTTGAAAACATGTATGACGATGTGCTCTCATCGTGGCCGCATCATATAACTCAGTCCATCAGAGCCCGATATCTTTTCAAAAAGGACAGTCATTATGTCGTGAATGAAGGCGAAGTCGTTATTGTGGATGAGTTTACGGGGCGAATGATGCCCGGCAGACGTTGGAGCGACGGCCTCCATCAGGCGGTTGAGGCCAAGGAAAATATTTCCGTGAGGCAGGAAAGTCAGACGCTGGCGACAATAACTTTTCAGAATTTTTTTAATCTTTACGACGACAAAGCGGGCATGACCGGAACAGCCGACACCGAGGCGGCGGAGTTTAAAAAAATATACAAACTGGATGTGGTATGCATCAAACCAAACAGGGAAATTCAACGGGAAATGCATGATGACCAGGTTTATAAAAGCGAAAAAGAAAAATTTGAGGCAATTCTTGCGGAAGTGAAGGAAATCAATTCCTCCGGCGCGCCCGTTCTCATAGGCACGAGATCTATAGAAACAAACGAGCGCATCGGCGCCATGCTAAAAAGAGCCGGCATAGACCATTATCTTCTTAACGCCAAATACCATGAAAGAGAAGCTGACATAATATCTCAGGCGGGGCGCGTGAAAGCCGTCACCGTTGCCACGAACATGGCCGGTCGCGGCACGGACATCATCCTCGGCGGTAACCCTGAATTCATAGCC
>VMTI01000186.1 GCA_013791675.1 bacterium
CATAGGAATAGTTTAGCATAAAAATTCTAATTCAAAAAGGTGAATGCACGCGTCCGTCGAGAATAAATTAATATTGGAGGATGGCGAAAGCTTACTTGAACATGCCTACCACTGAGCTATTCAATGGCTGTGTTTATTATTCATAAGGTTGCGGCATACTGAAAGAGCATCCCCCGCGGGCCCGAAACAATATTGAAGGATGACGACGACTTACTAGAACGGGGCAAAGAGAGGATTATTCAATGGCTGTATTTTAGACGGGTCATGAAAAATCAAAGACATCCCTTTTTTTCGAATTCAGCCGCGCTCCGGTTAAGTAAATAATTAACGCCTACCATGAGCTCATGAACATCAAACGGTTTCGGAATAAAATAATCGAAAAATCTTTCCGCCTGATCATGGGGAATAGCGGAACCCGATATCCCTAATATTTTTAAGTCATGCCTCAGTTTCTTAGCTTGCCGGCTCAATTCAAAACCGTTCATCACCGGCATCTCAACATCGGTAATCATCAGGTCATAGTCGCCGGTATTTTTTATGAGCCGTAGAGCGTAAAAAGCGTTGCCCGCACTTTCGACTTTGAATCCCTCTTTTCCCAACAGCAATTCAAGAATTTTCCTAATATCCCTGTCGTCATCAACAACCAATATTTTTATCAATTTGGACTCCTCATTTTATTTACCGCGTTTCTTAACTGCATATTTAGAAAAAAACTTCCTGTTCTCCTCACACTCCTGGAGCAAATCGGCGTAATCTTTCTGAGAGAGCATTACATCGCCGAACCACTCCGGGTTCTTTTCATCCCAGAGGCCTTTGCTGATTAAACCTATCATCCAGTCGGCTAAAGTTCCCTCATAATCTTCAGGCGGTATCGCCGGTAATTTTTGTTTATTCATTTTCCCCCCCCCCATTTTATTCACCGCTTATCAGGCCGAGCTTTATGGCTTTTAAAACGGCCTGGGTGCGGTTCGTTACATTGAGTTTGCTGAGAATATTGTTCATCTGATTTTTAACCGTCTTTGTTTTTGTTTTCAGATTAGCGGCAATTTCTTTGTTAGATAAGCCTTCGCCCAGATATGTGATTATTTCAATTTCCCTCGGCGTTATGTCAAATATTCTTTTCTTAACTTCTCCGCCGGAAACTTTTCTCAGCCCAGAAACAAGTTTCGGCGTCAAAGAACGCGGAACAACCATCTCACCGGCGGCGACATGCTTAATAGCGGTTATAACTTGTGACGCCGGCATTGTCTTGATCATGTAGCCGTCGGCGCCGGCATTAAAAGCCTGAAGAATATGAGATTCGTCCTCGTACATTGAAAGAATGATGATTTTTATGTTTTTGCTTCACGCTGTGCGTAATTTTAATGCCGCTTATGTCGGGAAGATTTATGTCCAACAGAACAATATCCGGTGCCGGCGCTGCACGTGGGTCAAGTAGCTGGTCAAGCGTCTGCCTGCCGTTCTCTGTTTCCCCGACGACTTTAATGCCCTTCTCCGTTTCAAGGATCCTTTTTAACCCTTCCCTGAAGAGAGTATGATCATCAGCTAAGAAAATTTTTATTGGCGAATTTTTTCTTTTAATCTTCACGGAATTTATTTTCCAGCTTGTTTATGGGCGTGTACATGGAACATTTTTTTATCTCCCCGGCACCCCCAATAAAAAAAGGGGCGCCAAATCAACCCCCAGTAACGACTAAGTAAATCTGAGAACCGACCGACGCCCCTATGCGTCAGTCTTTATCCCAACTTAGTCGTTAGAGGAATATCTTCCTCTTTAGGGTAAGACCGTTTTATAAATCTTTTTAATTAAATTTTTCTGCTAATTTCCTCCTGTTTTTTTTCGGGGAAAAACACAAATTAAATCATTCCCCCGATTTATTTATAGCAAATTCTATTGCTTTTTTTAAGCCGTTATTGAATGCTACAAAATCTTCTTCGAAGACCATAACGCGATGATGCTCAAAGGTTTCCCCGGACTTTTTTGATTCGTTGATGACAAGATATTTGTCACCTTTTGAGGTTTCTTTGATGTTAAAAAAGTACGTTCTGCTTCCCGCGGCCACTTTTTCTGTAAATAGCTCATTTTTTTCTGGATCCATAAATATCCCCCTGTTTTTTCCCTTAAACAATCGCCGGGTTCTTAGGGGTGCAACCCCTAAGGTTTTCTTTTAAAAAAATCGTTGTTGGAGCGGATGCGACAACGATTCTATAATCGTTAATTCTAAAGAACGTTCTGCATTTTCGGATTTGTGAGTGAAATCGGCCAAAAATGTAACCGCTATCCCGAATGAATGTAACCGCTATCCCGAATGAATCGCTTAAAATGTAACCGCTATCCCGAATGAAATTCTCAGTCTTCAAGCTGTTTTATGGCGTAACCCTCAAGATGAGCTGCTAATTGGTAGTCATTGAGGCCTTTTTCAATCGTTACTATCATTTTCCGGCCGTCTGCAAGTCTCTGACCGTTGATTTCTTTTACGGCTTTCGCAAATTGTTGTTTGCGGAGTGCTTTCAGTTTATGCCAACCGGCTTCCGGAAGATTAAGGACTTTAATAAGGTTCGATAAATTGATGCATGCTTTATCATTGGCCCTTAGATTTGGCTCCAGGTAAAGCCATACCAGGGATGCAAGTTCGCTTTTAACATACAGCATTTGTTTGGGGCGAATAACCGCGTGACGTTCAAGCAGTTGCCAGCTTACGGTAGATGAAAAAGATACATTGAATAAAGTTTCGTGCCCCGCCGATGTTTTTCTGTTTATTAAACTCACATCTCCCACGAGGTAAAAGCCATAACCCTCCAATCCTTCTTTATTTTCCCATCGCAGATAATAAGGCATAGATTTGAGATCAGTTACTATATCCTTGAGCCAGCGCAGGTCATTTTTTCCAAGGTGTTGCCAGTGTTTCCACCCCAGCAGCCGGGCTAATTCCTTGGCGGCAACAACGATAAAACAAACGAGAGTTCCATTGTCATATTGTGAAAATTTACATTTTTCCTGTGACCATGCCAGCTGTAATGCCGAAAAAACTTTCCAGTGGTGAGTCGTGGGAATGCCATATTCTCTTTTTGAATCCGGAGAAATTTTTCCCCGGATAAGCGCGATTGCCGGTCCCGTCCCCTCTTTAGACCTGGGCGTATACATTACGGTATCGCTTTTCTTTTTATTTGTTGATAAGGTAAAAAACTCCGGCCCGATGAATGTCGGCCAGGGAATATTTTTTCCGGAATAAGGCGTCGGCATATTTCCGGATTCGCCCTTTTCGTCTTTTGGAATTGGGATAGGCATAAGATGCTGGAAAAGGTCTTGCTGAGTTTTCTCAAAGTATGTGATTAATTTTATTGCCGGTTTCTTGGGCGTTGTATTTAAATTCATGCGTTCTTTCAAAAGGGTTGTTAAATATGCGGCCGGATTCTTTTTTCTTTCCCGATGTGTTTGGAGTTTTAATTCGCTGAGATCCTCCGCAACCTTGTTGGCCCCGAGTTCTTTTATAGCTTTTTTCCAGAATGCCCGGCTTTTGGAATCTCCGGTGACCTGGATGATCTCGCTCAGGACATATTCTGCATGTTCGGTCATTCTTTATTATTGCAAATGTTTGCTGACTATTCGATTAATCGCGGCGGTAATGGTTTCTCCGGTGTTGATTCTGTGCATCCAAAGCTTCTTTTTCACACCAGGGTCTAATTTTATAGATTGATATGCGGCTTTTATATTTTTATTGTTTTGCAGTTTTATACTTTTATTATTTTGTTTTTTTACATGTTTATTGGAAGATGGTTTTTTCTTTTTTGGTTTGTTATTTTCTTTTTCCAATGCACCTAACGCCTTTTTTAAATTCTTTATAGCCATTTTGTGACCTCCTTAGCCAAACTCCTGAATTCATCCGCGGCGAAACTATTTCCTTCATATTCAAAAATAGTTTTGCCTAAATAAGACAACTCTAACAAAGATATTCTGTGATTAATTTCTGTTTTCATTATGGGGATATCCATTATATTGATGGTTTGCCTGAACTGGTTTCCAACGGTGGTTCCTATGAATTTATTGGATATCAAAAGAAAAGGGCTGACATTGAAAAGTTTTTTTCTTTTTCCTTCTTGAATAATATCTACCATTTGTTTTGTTGATTTTATATCACTGGCGCTGGTAGATATGGGAATGATACAAAAATCCGAATTCGCTATAATACGAATTACAGTTTGATAATCCTTAGGCGGGTTGTCAAAAATTATTAAGTCATAATCTTTTTTTAGGGCAGCAATTGTTTCTTTCGCTTTCAAGGGCTTGAATTCGTTATTGTAGAAGTGGAAATTTTTATGAGTAATCTCGGATTCATTGAGTTCATTCCTTTTCCTTACCCAATCGGTTGCCGATTCCTGAGGGTCCGTATCGATAAGTAATATTTTTCTGCCGGTATCGCTTATACCTGCAGAAAGATTTATGGATATCGTAGTTTTGCCGACTCCGCCTTTAATATTTACAATGCTTATTACTTTGGACATGCCCTAAAATAGTAAAAATATTGAATGCTGTCAATGGAAAACAATAAAAATATAAAAGTATAATGAAATTTCACGCTCTCATTTGCGTTTTAAGGGGGCTAAAAAAATTCGCTAAGGGTTTTATACCTTCGGTTTTATGACGCCGAGATATTTCTCCCTAACTTTTTTGCCCTGGCGCCATGAGGCATATTTGTATTTGTCCTGGCGGATCCGGACGTGGCCGAGGTAATATTCGGAATCATCAATAATTATGATCACCTTGCCGGTTTCGGCGTTTTCATAAACTCCGGGCGGAATGTTCCGGAAGCGCTGCCTGGCCATGGGGGCGGGGCAGGGCGGCTGAAAGTGCGCCGAGGCGTGCCGGCTTTCTTTTTTTGTGGAATTTTTCATCTGC
>VMTI01000253.1 GCA_013791675.1 bacterium
AATTTGTGACAGAGATTGTTGTTTCAACGGCGAATCTGCTTCCTTCAGCGACAGGGCAATGGCATTTCGGTTTTGAGGCCGACGGTGCGACGCTTGATATTCCTTTATGCTGGGAAGAACTCGGCACAGAATCCGCAATTGATAATTTCGGTTTCGCAAGTTCACATGAAGGTGCGCGTGTTTGCCGTCTTGAAAATCTTCCGGACGCTTATGGCACAAGGGCGATTCTTTCCGCCACCTGTACGGTTAAAGCGGGACAGAATTACAGTGTTGATGTATGGGTTTATCTTTCGTCCGGCACGGGTGTAGCGGGAGACGTAAAGTTGCGTCTTGGCATTAAATGGTATGATTCCGCGGATGCTTTTTTGAGCGAAGATCTTTCCGCCGATTTAACAGTTTCAGCCGTTGATACATGGGAAAAACTCTCGTATATAAACGTTATTGCTCCCGCAAACGCAACCGGCGGAAGATTACTTGTGGATGCCTATGAATCAAATAATCCGAATTATGACCCTTATGTTGACGACGCGAGTTTTCATGTTACCGGAAATATCGCTCCAAACGCGCCGGTTTTAAGCAGTCCCGCCGATAATGCGGCGACAAATGACACGTCTCCTGTTTTTACCTGGACATTTTCTGACCCGAACCCGGGCGACACATCCAGCGCCTATCAGTGGGTGGCCGACGACAATTCCGCGTTTAGTTCCATAAATTATAATTCGGGAAAAACCGTCACATCATACTCTTCGCACACGCTGACAATGGCGGCGGGTACTTGGTATTGGAAAGTCAAGACATGGGATCAGGATAACGTTGAGGGTGCGTACGCTTCTTACAGAACTTTAAAAATAGACACCACGCCTCCCGGCGCGGTTATTAATCTCGTGGCCTCAAGCGCGGGAAGCAACATAGAAATAACATGGACGCCGGCGGGCGATTCCGATATTGACCATCAGGTGCTTTTCCGCGCGACTTTCACGATAACAAATCAGTACGCCGCCAATGTGACGGTGCTGAGCAATTTCCTCGGCGCTGCGGCGGGAAGTTATACCGACCCTGCGGTAAATTTCGGCACGACTTATTGGTATGTCGTCACGGCTTGGGACGAGGCAACGAATGAATCGGGTATATCAAACTGCGATGATGCAACTCCCGCCACTATCGGGGATCCGCGCCTGGCGGGCACGGATTATTACTGTGAGCCGCTTTTTACTCCAGGTGTTAAGGATGACAACAAACATCCATACGTGAATAAGCGCCTTTGTGAGCTTATTGATTCGGCTCAGACCAGATGTTATATCGCGATTTATAATTTAACGGACATCGGCCCCGCGGGAAATTCAATAACAAAATCACTTATTGCCCGCGCCGCGGCCATTGGAGCGGCCAATGTTAAAGTTGTAACGGATGGCGCGAATAACGCCACAATAGCGATAAGTTCGCTTACCGCGGCAGGCATCACCGTTGCCAGCGACGGCAGCAATGCCCTTCTGATGCATAACAAATTCGCCGTTATAGACGGTAAATATGTCTGGACCGGCTCAGGTGATTGGTTATCCGCCGATAGTTTTGACAAGCAGAACAGCGATGGCATAATAATTTACGATGAAGCTGTCGCGCGGGCATATGAAGACTTTTTTATAGATATGTTTGGCGGTGGTTTCCATACAGCGAGCACAAGGAAGGGCTCAAAGGTTGTCGTCGGCAATAATGTTGAATTTTATTTTACCGGCAACAACGCGATTAAAGACGCCGCGTCATTCGGGCTCCGCTATAAAGTGCAGAATGCCGCCGAATCCTGCATAGGCGCGATACGCATTTTTGAAGAAGCCGACGATGTTAGTCTTGAAGAAGACCTCAAAGCGGCCAGAAGCGGCGGGCGGGTGGTGCGTATTGTTTTTGACAGAGAGAAAATCCCGGCCAGTTCCTCTTATTCTTATCTTGATGAATTAGGAATGAATGTCCGGCCGCTGACAGGGGTGAATTCAAAACTCATGGTTATAGACCAGGAAATAGTGGCCGCGGGTTCTATGGATTGGCGGACGAGTTCCGGAGGTGATGCGTCTATTCCCCGTCATGATGAGAATTATCTTTTTATTCGCGACGACATCCTTGCCCGGCAGTATGTGCGCTATCTTATGCGGCTGTACGATCTTACGCTTGATGAGAACACTACTGAAAATAGCACAGCGGATAAGGAAGCTCCGTCGCCGGTGAGCAATGTTTCCGCTTTCGGTTCCGATTCGGGACAGATCACGGTTGAGTTTGACGCCTCTACCGACCCGAATTTTTCAAGGTACTACATTTTTATCTCCACATTGCAGAATTATGCCAACGCTATGGCAGTGAAGCAGAAATTTATTACTACCGGTCAGACAAATCTTTCCGACGCCCGCGACAACGACGGCGATAAAGCTGTGGACGAGGAAATCTTTAACGGCGTTGATGATGACGCGGATGGCCAGATTGACGAGGATATCAATATGCTTGCAGAGGAGGTTGTGAAGGACAAAGGCGAAGGCACGGTGCAGGTGACGCTGACGACTTATGCCCACGGAAGGGCGCTGGACAACAACACGACCTACTGGGTGTGCGTTCTTCAAACTGATAAGTCGGGTAATGAGTCCGAGGCTTCGTTCGCTGACGCGTCCGAGCCGACAGCGGGCGATTCTTTTTACGGGCCTGTTTTGCCCGGAGTGCCTGTACCCAACACAGCGCCCGAATGCGTTGTTGTTTCTCCGTCAGTATGGCAGGGCGGTTCTTTCGGCATTTCGGCCACGGCATGGGATAACGATAATGCTTATGCCGATTCTGTTATTTCTGTGGAGTTCCAGTATTCCACCGCTTCAGCGTCCGGCCCGTGGTTTTATGTGGGAACGAAATATCTGGATACTCCAGCTTCTTCGACGGGCACATATATTTTCACCTGGCCGAGCGCTTCTTATATAACACTGGATTCCACCGTTTGGATAAGAGCGTATGCGAAAGATAAGAATGTCCACAAATATTCGCTGCCGTCGGTGTCAGGAAGTTTCGGTGTTGACAATAAAGCGCCGTCCGCGCCGTCTCCCGACGACGGGATTGCCGCTTCCGGTTCAAACTGGACAAACAACAGCAACCCGACTATGAACTGGGCAGCTGTGACGGATCCAGGATCCGGCCTTCACGCGACGGAAAGTTATCTTGTCCATTATGACACAGCTGCTGATGCCGCTCAGACGGCAAATTCATATGCTAAGACGCTTGCCGACGGCTCTCACATATTTTATGCCGCCGCGAAAGACAAAGTGGGGAACATCAGCGCTTACGGGAATCACTCAATAAATATTGACGCGACACAGCCGCCGGCGACGATTGTCAGTGATCCCGCCAGAGAGTTTGACAGAATTACAATAGAGTGGAATTCCGTTACCGACGTCACTTCCGGAGTGCAGCATTACAATGTTTACAGGGATGTCAGCGTCATTGACACCGAGGCGAAAAAGGATGCGCTTACGCCGATAGCGTATCCCACGACTACGACATATACGGACAGTGATTCTCTTGCCGCAGGCGTCACATATTATTACGTTGTCTGCGCTGTTGATAAAGCCGGGAATGAGGCGCCCATATCAAATTGGGTTTCGGAATTCGCGGGAGCGCCGCCCGTTAAAGGAACGGTCTGGCATATTCCTTCTTCTACAACCGCTGTTGCCGGCGGCTACACATACAGAGACCCCGCCTATGAAGTGCATAAAGGCACAAGAGTTTATTTTTTCAGCAAAAACGCGGTGGCGGCGACACAGTCAGGCCTCACGATTTACTGGGGTCAGGACGGAACGAATTTTGCTTCCGCGGTCGCGGGACAGTTTGATTCCAATAACGGCGGTTATGATTTTTGGTACGCGACTGTGACAATTACGCAATCCGGCGGCACAACTTTCTACTATTATCTCGCCGCTGATTATTCATCCGGCGCCGACAGAACATATCTCTATGACCTGTATTCAAACGGCATAAGTTCCACAAGCGCTTTTGTCGCCGACGCCGTAAGCAAGCCGTTTAAGCTTTACATACGCAATACGGCTCCGGGCGCGCCATCTCTCACTTCGCCCACCGGCGGCGAAGAGCTTTTTGCCGACAACACATGGACAATAACATGGTCAACTGTCACTGACCCCGATGGCGACGCGGTTTATTACGACATTGATTATTCCGTGGACGGAGGCGTGAGCTGGAATGGCATAACGGGTAACGCCCAGGGCGCTTCTTATGTGTGGACGGTGGAAAACACACCGTGCGATGCGGCTCTTATGAGAATAAGGGCGTGGGACGGAACGGACTATTCGGATTTTGACGAGTCGAATTCCACTTTCACCATAACAGCGGTGACAACCGACCACATTGTCATCAGCGAAATCTGTATAGGTTACGGAACGGCTGCTGTGGAATATATTGAATTGTATAATCCCACGACTTATCAGTGGCTGCTGAATGACGGAGGAGTTAAGCGAATTAGGCTGAAAACAACTGAGAGCACTGTTGATAACGCTCTCCAGGTGACGCAAAAGACGCTGACATTTTTAAACGATGCAATTCCCACGAAAGGGTTTTTTCTGATTGCGTCGGTAGCGTCTGTGGGGGGCGTGAGCGCCGACTGCACGTATGGCGGAGATCTGTCCGGAGCCGATGGTATTCAGATTCTTTATGACGATATAATCAAAGACAAAGCCGCATGGGGAACAACGCAGGCTCTTCCGGGAAATATTCCCGACTGCACGGAAACGACAAGAATTTCGGAGCTGAAAGATGTGGACAGCAACTGGTCAATGGAGAGAAAGGCGTATCCTAATTCAACGGCGGAATCAATGGCCGCAGCTTACTTAGCGCTTGATAAGGTAGCCGGCGCCGACAACAACAAAGGCAATGCCGTTGACACGGACGACAACTCCGCGGATTTTGTTGTTCATAAAGACACACATTATTTTACGCCGCAAAATTCATCGTCTCCGGCGGAACCTCCGGCAAACACCAGCGCGCCGACTCTTTCCGGAGGAACTGTGACGCCCGCTAAGGGGACGTCCGCGACGTCTTTTTCGTTCAGCGTAAATTACACTGACCTGGGGAATGACAGGCCCACCTTCGCGAAAGTTTATATTGACGACGACGGCGGCCATCCCATGGGTTCAACGGACGAAATATACGATAACGGAAGCATACACACATACACGACGGCTCTTTCGGCGGGCCCGCACACTTATTATTTTTATTTTTCAGACGGTAAATATTATGTGAGATATCCGGCATCCGGCACTTTGACGGGTCCCGGCGTGGGGCCGAATCTTGATTTGATTGAAATTATCCGTCCCGACACTCCGGCGGATAATGAAAATAGAGCTCCCGGAACGGTGACATTTGACTGCCTCCTTTCCGGCGGCGGAGCGGGGGATGTGAACGGTTACAGTTCCTTTGAAGCCAGATTAAAATACAGTTTGAACGGCGGGGTTTACCAGACTCTCGCGCTCACGCAGGACAGCGTGGATGAAACCGGAAATTATTTTACGGCATCAAAAAGTTTTGCCGCCGGCGATTACGTGAGTTTTTATTTTGAGGGAAGGGACTCTGATTCCGCTTTATGGACCGCTGTAACCCACAGCGACGAATCTTATTTTACGGTCGGGCTGCTCCCGGGATGGCATTATCCCTCAACCATTTTCAAAAGTACGGCTGCTTTTCCCGCCGCATATAGATATCCGCTTATTCCTCTGCCGACGCAAACTGTTGACATATTCGCCGGATGCGAATCCTCAACGGCTTCTGTTTTTCTCTATTATGCGGTAAACGATTTGCCCGCGCTCAAGGCTGACGGCACAGCGGCTTCGGGTTCCGTAAGAATAGACCTTAAAAAAGAATTCGCCACAGGCGCGGCCGACGACGACAGGGAAGGGAATTATTTTACGACGAGAGTGTCAACCAATCCTATCCCCATACAGAACGACGGCGATATTGTCTATTATTTTATAAAAGCGAATCTGACAGGTTATCCGACGACATATCTGATAACGGACGGCAACGCGCCCGAAGGTTGCCATATGACGTCGGCTCTTCCTTCGCTAAAAACGCAATGCTTTTCCTATAAGGTCGGAGAGGTGGAGCTCATAGACGCTTTTCATATCGCTTCATTGCCGGACAACCCATCTGACGCTCTTTGGATGAGAGAGGTTATGGATGATGAGGGCAGTCGTTATTTTGATATTCACACCGCACACGGCGACCGCTCTGAAACGATAAATATTTATTTCGGAAAGAACGCCGATTCCACCGATTATGCCGGAGGCGCCGCCGATCTTACGGCGACTCTTTACTGGAGGCAATGCTCGCCGAATCCCGAAAGCGACTGGCATGTTTCCACATTCACATATTGCCTCACAAACGGTTCAACGGATTATTGGCACTGTGAATTTGTTCAGCCTTCCGGCGATTCCCTGCGTTTCACCAGGGATGACATTGTGGAATATTACATAGAGCTGATAAAATCCGGCATGGAAGACACCGTGCTTTATCCGGGGGCGGGCGATGGCGCGGATCCGGATAAAGACGACAACAGCGACACCATAGCGCTGAGCATATTTGAAAAAGACGCGCAGTACAACAATTCCACCCAGCCGAAATTCTGGTACAAAATAAAGAATTTCCCGCCCGTTATGTCGAAGTTTGATATGGTTCCGGCAAATGGGGAGGAAGGTTTTAACGTAACCAACCCGCTCTATTTTAGTTGGGGCGATGCAGCGGACTACGACGGCGATAGTATTGTGAAGTATTATTTTGAAATTTGTCTGGCCGCCAATGGATTCAACAATGTGCTGGCATCTTCTGAAACGGCGAATACAACTGTTCCCGTCGGGGGAGTGCTGTCAAACGGCAATCGTTATGATTGGCGGGTGCGGGCTAAGGATGATTACGGTGAGTGGGGCGAGTACATTAACTGGAAATTTGGCACACTGGGTTCGGCGCGGGTCTCATGGCTTTCAATGACCTACGGCCCGACAGGCACGGAAAACGTAATGTATGACCTCCTCGACAGTCAGCGTCCTAAAAGATACACAGACATAACAAATAATGACGCCGTAAGAATACAGTTTGAGATAGAGCCCTCGCCGGCTTCCACTGCTTCACGCGCGCGGGTTTATTATGCCGTCAGCGCCTCCGCAACGGATCCTGTCGTGACGATAGCCGATTCCACAAATACGGCTACTAACAGCTTCTTTTTCCGCGTGGATGATTTTACAGGAGATACAAATGGCAGCTTTGGCAAGTTTAATCCTTTCCCCCATAGCGTGGGCAGTACAATAACGGCATCAATAACCATTCCAGCCGATGTGCATCACAAAACCGACGCGAATTATTTCTGGGTCAAACCCTGCGCTCTGATTGAAGGCGCGACAATATGGGTGAACGGCAACGAAACCCGCTGTTACGCGATAACGGAGAACACCGATAAAATCGTGCTCGGCAGAGATCCAGGGTCAAAAAATAGAGAGTTCCCTACCGATTACAGCACCTCTCCTCCGGGGGTGGGCGATTCCAACAATAATGACATGGTGGATAATTATACGCCTCTATGGCACAATCCGTCTTCGGCTCTTATGCCCGGATATACGACAAAAAATTATCTGACGCCGGAAGATAATATAAACCGCGTTGGGTTGGACGGGAAGACGCTTGATGTCGGCGGGGCGGGAAATTACACAACATCCGACGGCGCCGACGGCAACATGGACATCTACTACGGCGAGGACCCGGGCATATATATGAGAACGGCTTATAAGGATATTGGTTCCGGCTGCTCTGTCGTAATGTCATACAACAATTTTGCTTCTGTTAAAACGGCGCCTCTGCAGTATTCGGTTAATCTCTCAACGGAGATGAGCCCTTATGAACTGCAATATAGCTTCGCGAAAGCCCTTGAATCCAGCGATGTGAAAAATATGCCGGAAAACGCTGAAATCAGATATTATTTCAAACTCAGTCAGGGAAGTTCGGGAGAAAGCTATCTCTGCAGGTCGGCCGCGGGCTCGCAGGTTGTCGCCTCTGAACAGACAGCCCGGACGAACGCTTTCACTTATCATGTCCTTCAGGACGATTACACGAGGCCTTTTGTCTGGCAAAAACCGGCTCCTTATGCTGTTCCAAACGACAGCGAAACATTGTGCGGCAGGAGTGTCGGTTATATTATGGTAAAGGTCGGCCTTGGCGATACCGCCGACGGCTGTATAACGCCCGTAGGCGACTCAAAAATGGGTCCTTTTAATACATGGCCCGGAGGATGGGTGAACGCTGTGACAAATGGCAAGGACCCATATCTTGAGGGTGACGCGGGAGGGACAGGTTTTGATGGCTATGCGCCGTTCAACACGAGCGCCGGCGGGGATTACAGCGAGCAGTTTGACGGCTATTTCGGAAACAATGTCCCCGCCATCAATGTTTCAACGAACACAGTCAACAGCGGCGTTGTTTCCAGCGGAAACGATAATATTGATTACACAGGTGCAAAGAGATGGGTTCATCAGACACTCTGCTATTTCGCGTATATGGCAGATCCAGATGAATGCACTGATGCCGGGATTAGGAATTCAAGACAGCTCTTTCACATAAACAATGTGGACGGGACGGGAGCTACTCAGAATATTGACGGTGATGAAACCGACTCGGCCACAACAATAAGCGGCGTTGCCGTTATGGCGCCTTCTGACGCTGGAGCGAACGGCAACTGTGAGTGGTACGCGAGAATTCCCATACCGCCGAATGTTGAGGAAGTGCCGTATCTCTATTACAGAATATGGGCATGCAACGGCGACGCGGACCCTCAGGCGCGTAACACAGAACGCGGCGGCGGGGGTCAGACCGGCGCCGGTAACGCGGGTTATCCCAGCGGTACCGGTTTCGGAAATCCCATAGACGATCCCTATCTTCCGGAGTATCCCACGGAGGGCGGTAATACGCTCAAGGGGGGAAGATACCGCGACAGAGATTACGGCTGGGTGACAAGGTCTCTTTTTGCCGGCAGGGTCGCCAAGCCCGCGCAGGTGCGGATAACGGCTATCGTAAATTACAAGAACACGCGCCGGCAGGTGACGGCTTTTATGAAGATAGACGCCAGCTCAAGAAGGCCCGCGGGGATAATTTCCATACAAGTCAACACGCCCAAAATGCTGGGGGAGTAGCTGCGCCGTTTTACTTGGCGAAAGGTAGTTGTACCGTCTGACGGCGCTATGTTGAAGCGGATGCGGCTGCGATGAGGGAAGGGAAGACACATCATAACCCCTTTTATTTGAAAAAGCAATTTTTTTCTTAAGTAAGGAACAAAGGTCGACAGGTGGGATCATAGCAATGTTGATAGGCAGGTCAGGGCGTTTTTCTTTAGCGAGTTGCCACG
>VMTI01000184.1 GCA_013791675.1 bacterium
GGATGAAATGAGAAAAGGTGGCAATGCAAACATGAAAAGAAATTATTTGTCGGTGTACTTTCCGCTGATAGACGGGGCAGGGGAGCGGCGCACGAAGAATTTGTGCATCGCGTTCAATGATGAAGAAAAACCGCTGTTTGAAAAGCTGCAAAAGTTAAACTCGCAGGATATTAAAAAAGCCATAGCGATATTTACTTACAAGCGGCTCATGGAAGTTTCAGAAAAAGAAAACAGAAAGCCCACGGAATTGATTAAGATAAGACTGGCGGAAAAGTTAATTCATAGGGGGCAGAGCGTCAAAAGGAATATTGAAATTAATCCGGCCGTGATAAAAAAATGGGTTGGCGTTTTAAAAAAGAGCGACAACAAAATCTACGGGGAAATTACTGATTTTTTAGAAAGCATAGTATCTAACGACTGAATACCGCTGTATAGTGGAAGGAGGAGAAAATGTTAAATTCTGGAATACATTTTTACTTAAGCAATCTCAAGGATTATGAAATGGAACAGTTGAGTGTTACTCGTGAAGGTAAGGGGAAAGAGTGAAAGCATTAATGCCAATTGAAATCATCGAGAAAAAAATATTTCTTGTACGCGGGCGAAAAGTAATGATTGATAGAGATTTGGCGGAACTTTATGAAGTTGAAACCAAAGTGCTTATTCAATCAATAAAAAGAAATATAGATCGATTCCCCGCGGATTTTATGTTTCAATTAACAAAAGAGGAATTTACAAACTTGAGGTCACAATTTGTGACCTCAAAATGGGGCGGTAGACGGTATCTGCCTTATGCATTCACGGAGCAGGGAGTTGCTATGCTTTCCAGTGTCCTTAAAAGTAAGCGTGCTATTCAGGTAAATATTCAGATTATGAGAACATTTACGCAGATTAGAAAGATGATATTAACACGTAGTCAGCTTCAAACGCTTATTGCTCAAGTTGAAAAACATGGTTTAGAGATCAAAACTAATAAAGGGCAAATTCACCAAATAGCGAAATTGATAACACAAATGATGACTGTGGAGGAAAAACCCAAAAGGAAAATGGGGTTTTGATTAACATCGCCCAAGGAGAGAAAATGAAAAAGAAAACTAAAGAACCGAGAGCCGAACAAAAACCTATCATTATTCTTGGAGAAGCGATAGACCCTATCTCAATGCCCCGGCTGTACCGCAGGGCCGTCACAGATCCCGGGTGGGTGGAAATGCAGGTCAAGGGAATGATGAAAGCGCAGGGTTTTAAAAAGCCCGGCATGCCGATGGCGATACTGGACAGCGATTTATAAAAAATTGTAGCGGGTTTGATATTTCGCATTTGAAGGTCTTCCCTTTTAGATAAAAAGTATTATAATGTAGCCAAATGTATACACAGAACACTGAAGTGGGGGGCTATTATCCGTGCAGGTAGAATATTTTAAAAAATATTACAGCAGCGACGGCAGGACAGGCGCTTATAGAATTGAGATATCGTTAGATACATATACCGATGTTTTTAATGAATGGGACCCGGCGCCTTTTAAAAAAAGAGACATTGAGCCTGATTTTGAGGAATACATAAAAAACTGTTCCGCGGATATCCCCCTGGAATATAAGATACAGCTGTTTTTATGCCTGCCTGAAAAGCAGTATGATACCCAGAAAGAAGACATAATAAAGGAAGGGATTAAAACCTACTTTCAGTCAAAGATTGAAATGATCAGAAAAAACCTCCAAGCCATGAACAAAAATACTCTGGTCTATGGGCTGACCTCAATTGTTTTTCTTATCCTGGCGGTATCGCTGCAAAATTTTTCAACTGATAATGTTGTTCTAAACCTTGTACTTCAGGGGCTGTTCATCGGAGGATGGGTCTTTCTATGGGAAGCTTTAAATATATTTGTTTTCCTTAAGCGGGATACTAAATATCAGTATGAAGTTTATGAACGGCTTTTTCTCGCGGATATAAAATTTAAATACAAGAACTGATACATTGCCTTTATTTATGGGCATACAATTTGGTAAGATGACAAAATGAAGGACAATTGCAGGATAAGTTTTATAGGAAACGATCAGGAGCTTTTTACTTTTATCAGAGAATGCCTTGAGGAGTTTTCTTTTGATTTCAGCGTCTCGGGCGGCTGGGATGAGTTTAAATCAAATTCGGCTGACGCCGCGAGGACGCTGGTGATGCTTTCTCCGGATGCCGCGCATTTGATCGGCGATGAAGAATTTACAAAGTTCAGCAAGGCCGGCAAAGATAAAATCCCCGTTTTCACTTTCTCCTCCGGAGCGGCTGTATACAGGGAGACGGATGCGTTTAAAGAAAACCTGGCATCGGCTTTGAAAAAAGCGTGGCATACAAATGTGCTGCCGCGGAAGCAAATGCCTTTTGAACAGGTGAAGCTGGGGGAAAAAAAGCCAAACAGCAGAAATCATGAACGGATATCAATCTCAACGCCGATTGTGATTGAGTGCGTAGGGTCGGGTTTCAAGATGGAAGGGTCATTAAGAAATCTGTCAGCCGGAGGAATCTCCGTGAAAACAGCATCGCAGATCGCGGATTGCCCGTATTA
>VMTI01000112.1 GCA_013791675.1 bacterium
CCCGTTATAAAAGTCGTCCTTATCGCGGCCCCGGGAATATGTTTTCTGATAGATTCTATAAGTTTCTCCGTTTCTTCAAATGGGCGGCGGTTCATTTTTTTCAATATAACGCTGTCCGTGTGCTGAATGGGTATATCAAAATAACGGGCAACTTTGGGAAGAGACGCTATTTTTTTTATAAGCCCCTCACTGACGTGAGAGGGATGCATATAAAGCGTCCTTATGCGGCGGATTGATTTTATGCCGCTGAGCCTTTCCAAAAGATTTCCCAGCGCTCGGCCGGACGGGTCATTGCCATAGAAAGCGGTGTCATTGGCAATTAGAATCAGCTCCTTAATACCCATTTTCGCCAAAGCCGCAGCTTCGGTTAATATATCTTTGACGCTCCTGGATCTGTAATTTCCTCTGAGTTTCGGTATCATGCAATAGCTGCAGTGATTGGAACAACCCTCAGCTATTTTTATATACGCATATGACGCCGGCGTGGATATAAGACGCGGGAACGAAGCCCCTGCTATAAAATCCGCTTTCCCAACGCGCAAGAAATGTTTTTTGCCATCAAGTTTTTTCAAAATACCGCCTATGTACCTGTAATCCGAGCTTCCGGCGACGGAATCTATTCGGGGGAATTTCTTAAACAGTTCTTTTCCCTCAAGCTGGCCGAGACAGCCGCATATTACGAACTTGGCTCCGGGAGATATTTTTTTAGAAAGACGACGGATTTCAGTCTTTGACTCTTCGCGAGCCTCGCGCGTAAAAGCGCAGGTGTTTAAAACCACCGCATCAGCTTCTTCCGGAAAAGCCGTCAGTGCCCAGCCTTCAGAACCAAGCAAACCGGCGGCGGTTTCGGTATCCACTAAATTTTTAGCGCAGCCCAGCGAAACAAAATTAACTTTTTTCACATCCGGAGACATGTCACGAAAACCTGACCCTGAGAGCTTCAAGCACCGCTTTGATACCGTCGAGGGGACGGATTTTTTTGCCCTCTTCCTCTGAACGGGGGGCATAATCTATCGGCATCTCTATAATTTTAACACCGTTTTTCAAAAGTCTTGAGGTTATCTCGGCTTCTATTTCAAAACCGCGGGAACGCAAATCGTATGACTTAAGCAGGTCCGCGCGCACAACCTTATAACAGGTGTATGCGTCGGTCACGCGCGACATAAAAATAGCGCTTATGAACATTGATACAAAGCGGTTGCCCAAAAAATAATTCATATAAAGAACAGGATTTTTTTTGAGAAATCTGGAGCCGTAAACAGCATCCAGCTCCTCCTTCATCGCATACTCAACAATGCCGCGGAGCTGGCTGAAATCATATTCCAAATCGGCATCCTGCACTGCGATATATTTGCCCCGGGCTCGGGCTATGCCGCTTATGAGCGCGGCGCCTTTCCCCATGTTTTTTTTGTGGCTTATTACACTGACTTTATAACGCGCCGCTATTTCGGCGGTTCTATCCACAGAGCCGTCGTCAACAACGAGCGCTTCCCATGAACCCGGAAGGCCTTTCAATTTTTCAAGAACCTTCGCTATACCCGCCTCCTCATTATAAGCCGGTATGAGCACGCTGACATCCAGAAGCGGCACTCTATCTTTTATTTCTTTCGCATATTCCACAGCTTCTTCCTTTGTTTTTATCTTCTCCGCGGCTCTCGCCTCTTCCACCGCCTCAATAATTCTGCCCACAAGCCGCCCCGCGGGAATTCCGAGTTGCGTCATGATATCATGTCCGCTTAAAAGCGGCGGCCTGTTTATTTTTTTCTCCCTGAAATAAACGCGCAGGATTTTTTCCGTAAATTTTTCCTGATTTACCATTTCCGCGAATCTTCCGGGAGCCGTCTCATAGGAATATCTGTCGCAAAAAGCCGTAAAAACCGCGGCTATATGCGCAGATGATGAAAAAGCCCTGAAAAAGCGGTAAAAAGCCCGCTCTGTCGAGCTGGCGCTCATATTTGACGGCCTCATGTGATGATAAACCGCCTCCGAAACAAACTTCATGTCGTTTTTGCTGCTTTTGAGTTTCCTCATTATATTTCTCGCGAGGAAGCTTCCTATTCTTTCATGGCCGAAAAAACGCAGGCGCCCCGAAACCCTGGAGGCGGCCTCGGGTTTCCCGATATCGTGCAGCAGGCATGATATTTTTGTTAAAATAATCCGGCGTCGGTCAAAATATTTATTCAAATCTTCTCTGAATTCGGGGAAACGTTTAAAATTTTCCGCCATCACCTTTTCCTCAAATTTTCTGACCGTCTCAAGCGAATGCTCCCATAAACCGCCTTTATGATAATAATTGTCAGACCGGTCGCTGAAAGCCGCAAACTCGGAAAAGGTGGCGTCAAAAAGGCCTGCTGAATATATTTCATCTAACCTTCCTGCCGATTGCGGGTCGGCAAGGATGAAGAAAATCTCATCTCTTATTCTCTCTCCGGCGGAAGAAGAAATAAGCGAAACATTTTTCTTGATCTGGCAAAGCGTGCCCGGATCAATCTTTCCTCCTATGCGGGAAGCTATTCTGAAAGCCCTGTACAGGCGCAGGGGGTCTTCCTTAAACACATCGGGGCTGATCATGCGTATTATTTTTGCTTTCAGGTCTTTAATGCCGCCGGTAGGATCCAAATAATGTTTTGGTTCGCTCCACTCGGAGACGCCCACAGCCACGGCGTCCACCGTGAAATCCCTTTTCAGCAAATCGCTTTTTATGTCGCCCCTCAGGGGGGAAATATCCAAATACCACTCATGGGCCTTTTGCAGCACTATTCTGAACACCTGCCGTTCACTGTCAAGCACAAAATAAGGAGCTGAAAAAATATTTGAAAGTTCTTTAACCGCCTTGGGCAAATTGCCCGGAATTACCAGGTCTATATCGCGAGAAACTCTTCCCATCAGCAAATCTCTTACGGCTCCGCCCACAATATACGAACCCGGATATTTTTCGGCAATCAGCTTCAGTTCATATATGGGGTCAGGTCTTGACATTTGACATACTCTATTTACCGCAGAGCCGCGGTCTCGATAGAGTCCAATAATTCTTTTATGCCGGATCTGTGCGCAATTGACTCAAATCTTGAAGCGCATTTGCTTATTGTGCTGTAATGCATCTTACCGAACAGCTCCGCTATATCTTTCAATTTCATATCCGTGTGTTTCCGTAGAAGATATATCGCGGCCTGTCGCGCCAGGCACGGATTTTTCAGCAATTTTTCCGCTGTCACTCCGCAAACTCGAGCAGTTTCATTTATTATTGCGACCTTGGAATTTCTTATCTTTATTTTCCGGCGGCCGCTTATCTCACCGTTGAGAGATTTGCCTCCGGCGGCGCGAATTTTTTTCATCTTATCTGTAAAGTCATGGCCTCCTATCACAAACTGGCCATAGATGAGTTTTTTCATTTCCTCGCTATCATCAAGGCCGCAAAACTCAGAATATTTCCCGGCTGATTCTGTCGGCGAGGCGCCGAAACTCTCAAGCACAAAACCCGGCGTTGAAACAGAACTGGCCGCGCGACCGGAATATTCGGCGAAACTGCTCCATATGTAATCCTGCGGGCTTTTAACCATTTTCGCTCTCACAGGGTTCAAATGTATATACCTGCTTAAGCGGAGCAGATAATTGTCTTTATCCACTAGAAGCGCTTTATAACGTCCCTGGAAAACATGCCCTGTGCGGAGATGTCTGCTATTGTAATACACACTGTATGCCGTTTGAACATAATGCATCAAACGCGTCAAATTAGCGCGAGGTGTTTCAAGAAGAAGATGATAGTGATTCGGCATCAGTACGTAAGCATAGACGATTGCACCGTATCTAGGCTTCGCTCTTTTTATAATATTCAGGAATTTTTTATAATCCGCATCGTCCCTGAATATCTTTCCCTTATCATCGCCCCTTGAAATCACATGATAAACGGCTCCGGGATATTCAATTCTTATTGGACGGCTCATGGCTTTTTTTAATACTTATTATGTCAAATGTCAAGACCTGACCCCACTGATTTTAGCTGACGGACATAGGGATGCTTAGGGCGGCCGAACACTTCCCACGTATCGCCGCTTTCAACGATTTCACCGTCTTTCATAACATACATTCTTTCCGATATAATTTCGGCCAGCACAAGATCATGCGTTATAAAAAGCATGGCCGTGCCGTAGCGGGCGTTGATTTTTTTAAACAGCTTTATAAGTGAGGCCGCCGTAGAAACATCCAGTGAAGATGTAACCTCATCCAGCACCAGGTACGAAGGGAACATCGCGAAACTCCGCGCCGCGGCAAGCCTCTGGCGCTGGCCGCCGGAAAGACATCCCGGGCGGGATGAGGCAAGTTTTATATCAAGAGAAAATTCCGAAAAAATGTTTTCGACAGATGAAAGCTCGGGAGGCATTTTCTCGCCGAGCCGCATTCTGTTTTTCACGGCCTCTTTTATAATAAATCCGCTTTTCAGCATGGGATTAAGACTTTCGTGCGGATTCTGAAAAACAATGCCTACTTTTGAAGCCCTCCTCAGCGGGCTGTACTTTTCAAGTGCCGTTCCCTCTATAAAAACTCCCCCCGAATCAGGCGGGATGAGCCCTGATATTATCCTTGCCAAAGTTGTCTTGCCGCAGCCGGACTCACCCACCAGAGAAACAATCTCTCCCGCGCCGATTGTCATATTTATATTTCCGCAGGCTTCTTTCGCTTTGCCGCGCGAAAAAAAAGGCCCCTTTTCCGTGTAAAAAGTCTTGCTTATGTTTTTGAGTTCTATCATCGCTGCTCGGACACTTCGTCGGGCCCTGCGTTAAAACATCTCACCTTGTGATAAGTTCTCATAAGCGGCACCTTTCCAAGACATAGTTCGCCGGCATAAGAACATCTCGAATAAAAAGGGCAGCCGGAAGCCGGCGCCGATAAATCGGGCGAATCTCCGGGAATAACTCCGAGTTCCCGCCCTGGGCGTGGAATGCACCTGATAAGCGCGTCTGTATAAGGATGAAGAGGGTTTTTGAAAAGCTCACCGCACGGCGCGTCCTCCACAAGAATGCCCCCGTAAAAAACAGCCGCCCGCGAAGTGAGATACTTTATCAGAGAAAGATTGTGAGAAACAAAAAGCAGTGTCAGTGATTCTTTTTCAACTAATTTTTTTATGAGCTTCAGTATCTCAAATTGCGATATGGCGTCAAGAGATGTTGTCGGTTCATCCGCCAAAAGAATACGCGCGCCCGACGCCAGAGCCATCGCGAACTGCAGACGCTGAAGCTGTCCGCCGGAAAGATTGTGCGGAAACATTTCCGGAATTCTCTCGTCAAGGCCGCAGGTTTCAAGAAGCTCATGAGCCTCGCGGCGGCATCCGTAGAGGCGGATAGTTTCATCAAGCTGCCGGCCTATTTTTATAACGGGATTGAAAGCCGCGTAAGGGTGCTGAAATATCATAGAAATTCCGCCCCGCCGAAGAACGCGAAGTTCCGGCGGCGTCATTTTCAGTATATCACATCCGTCATATAAAATTTCCCCCGAGACGCTGTCTATCTCCCACGGATTAAAAAGCCGCAGTATGCTTTTAAGCAGCGTGGATTTGCCGCACCCCGATTCGCCGGCTATGCCGAGCGCTTCTCCTTCATTAACGCTTAATGACACATCGGACATGGCGTAAACTCTGCCCATTACCCTGTGCCTGTAAACGACAGAAAGATTTTTTATTTCCAGAATCGCGCCGCTGCCTGAGCTGTTTTTTTTCATCTAAAAGCGTAAGCGGCGTATCCGACAGCCGCTAAATCATCCCCCGAAACCGAAGAGGAAGTGTTATAATAAAGTTTTTCCGGCGACGCGCCGCGGAGCGCGAACATAAGCGCCATTACCGGGCCGAGCCCGCACATGCTTATTCCATTGTCATGAACCGTCTTAAAAAGTCCTTCAGTATCCATAGCAAGTATTTTCTTTTCAGCAAGCGCGTCCTGTTTTTCCGCCCAGCCCGCGGCATTCATGCCCGAGGGCGGCATCTGGCCGTATCCGGGGCCGCAATGCGTAAAATCAGATGACGCAACAATGAGAGCTCCGGGAAAAACTTCTATTGTTTTAGCCAGCGCCGCACCGAGCGCGCGGGCGCTTTCAACGCTATAATCATACATGGAAATTGGCGTTATTTTAACATCGGAGTTGCGCCTTAAAAGAAAAGGGAGCTGCACTTCTATTGAATGCTCTCTCATGTGAGAAACTACATCCGTTTTCAATGAAGGCATATTTTTGGAAAGCTCTTTTGCGAATTCAGCGTCGCATTCGGCGCATCCGTTGGGAACAATCCATGTCCCGCCGCCGAACAAAGAAAGAGCGCTCCCCGCTCCCGCGTGATTTACTCCCAAAATAATAACTCTTTCCGGAATAGGAGCGCTGTAGGCATACGCCTGCGTCAGGCCGGAATAAACATAACCCGCGTGGGGGACAATGACACCCCTGCATTTTTTCGCTTTAATATTTTTTCCCGCCTTAGCTAAAAAATTATCTATCATTTTCAGAAGTTCTTTTTCTTCGCCGGGATAAAAACTTCCCGCGAAAGCAGGATTCCTTATCATTTTCTCCTCCCGTGCGATGATGTCTCATCGGCTTTTTTAAATTTGCTCAGAGCGTCCGCGCGCCTCATAATCTCAAAGCTCCTGAGTGAAGACTTTCGTAAAACCCAGCTCATCAGCGTATTGCACTATTTCGCCGTACTCTTCCGCATTAAGACGGCGGCCGATGACGGGATGCCGAAGAGCCGCCTCATGGCAGGGATGATACTGGCTCATGATGCTCAAATGCACATCACCGAGCTCTTCCATAATCCATTCCAGCGCTTTTTTTGAATTCTCTTCCTCTCCCGGAAGAACCATATGCCTGATAAGCATCCCGGAAACAGCAATATCATTTTTGATTTTTAAATCCCCCGCCTGCCGTTTCATTTCGATAAGCGCCTTTTTGTTGACTTCGGCGTAATCTGAAACATCGCTGTATTTTTCCGAACACTCCCGTGAAGCGAATTTCGCGTCGGGCATATAAATATCAATAATGCCCTCCAGGCTTTTCAGCGTTTCCACTCTTTCATAACCGGAACTGTTGTACACTACGGGAATCTTCATGCCTCTTTCTCCGGCTTTAATGAGCGCGCTTTTTATCTCGGGGGCGTAATGCGTCGGTGTCACAAGATTAATATTGTGAGCGCCTTTCTCTTCAAGCTCCAGCATCTTACCTACGAGGGTGCCTTCATCAATGTCAATTCCGTTATTGAAATGACTGATGGGATAATTCTGGCAGAATATACATTTGAGCGAACAGCCCGAAAAAAAAATTGTTCCCGAACCGCCGTCACCCGAAATGGGCGGCTCCTCTCCGAAATGAAGATTACAGGCAGCTATACGTAATCCCGCAGCGCCGCAGGAGCCCCTTTCAAAAGGCCTCCCCGCGCCGCATTGGCGGGGACATACGGCACAAGCGTCTTGTTTATTTTTTTTGATCGTGATTTTTAATAATTCTTATTCCACGGCGCATTCTTTCTTGATTTTTTCCGCCTCTTCTTCAAAACGCGCGGGAAAATCTTCAGGCGTCTCGGAGCCGGATAAAGTTTTATCAGATAGCAGGCTCTTTATGGTTTCGCCCCACGAGAATCCGAGTGATGAATAGATACGGCTCACCTCATTCTCGTCAATCTGAAAATACGCCGCCACGCGTCCGGCTTCGCCTCCGCTATAATGAAACTGCCGCGCGCAGGAAGACATCGCGAGCGCCGCAAATAATAAAAACAACGTTTTCACGCTACTCCGAAAAAACATCCGCCTGAAAGGTAAAAATATCCGTATCATCTTCTTTCCACGCCTCCTCGCTTAATCCGGCCTTATGTTTGCAGAGAGAATTCATAAACTCTTCCTTGCTCCATCCGGTTTCATCGGCCACCTGCGGCAGATACACGCCCTGCCTAAGCCCCTTGCGGACTATAACTCCGTCGCGGCCTATAACAATATCATCCGGCGTCACTTTTTGAAGCGGCGTCAAAACTGAGATTTCTATTTTTATGTTTACCAGTTCGTCCTTCGTCACGGGCGGAAATCTCGGGTCGCGGGATGAAGCTTCCACCGCCATATCGCGAACGATCTGCCACAGCGGCTTCGTACCCACAATGTTGCCTATACAACCTCTCAGCTTATCACCTGTTTTCAGCGTGACAAAAGCCCCCTGCACTTCTTTAAGTCTGTCCGATTCAATATTAAATTCGGGAGCCGCGCCTCGTTTCACGAAATCCGTCACCGTTTTTCTGGCAATTTTCAAAAGAGCTTTTTTTTCGTCTTTATTCAGCATCTCAACCCCCTTCTTGTAAAAACAGACCGCCCCATATCCCACAATCCGCGATTTATCGCCTGTCGTATCGCCTGAATTCGCGTATTTAAGAACTTTTACAGCGTTAGCGCCGGCAAGACGCGACGCTTCCATTACAGCTATCACCGCGGCGCCGCCGCAAAGCTGAACCTCTCCGCTTTGAAGCGCTGTTTTCAATCCTTCTTCATCAAAGTTTTCTATATAATCGAGACAGCGCCCGTCCATTTCATTTGCCTGTTCATAATTCAGATAATGGCTCATGTCGCTTGAAGCCGCAAAAAGCATGCTTTCCTTATAAAGAGCCGCCATTCGCCGGGCGAGCGCCTCCGAATCATCAAAGCTCTGCCCTACGAGAACCGGCACCAGCGAAAAATCCCCCAGCGCGGCTTCCATATAAGGAAGAACAACTTCAAGCGAATGTTCTTTTTCATGAATTCTACCGTCAAAAGAAGCTTGTTTAAGAACGTTTATCTGATTTTCCAAATCCGTGTTGACAGGCCTCATTCCAAACGGGGTTTCCCATGTTTCGGCGTCGTCAAGGGCTATGCCGGTTAACTCCGCCTTGTGAGAAGGCCCTACAAGAATAACATCGCTGAAAGTTTTTCCTTTAAGAAGTTTCACCACTTCCGCCGCAACAGGCGCGGCAAAAACCCATCCGGCATGCGGTATAATAACGCCTATAACGGTGCCGTTAAACGGAACAGGAACAAAAACACCGGCGGTAGAAACAGGCGGGGCCGTATATTCTGAAAGCATGTTTACAATGGATGCCTTATCCCCCGGATACCACGCGCCTTTGTAAACGGCTTTCCTTATCTTTTTCTCCACCCGGGCGGCGCATCCGAAAAAAATCAGCGCCGCCAAGGCAAATAAACACAGGGTTTTTCTCATCATAAAATTATATTAAATATTCCCCGAATTCAAAAGTATTTGAGCCGGCTCAATTTACATAACAGTCAAATTGATATAAAATTCAAATATGAGCAAAGGCGAACTTCTTATAATCGGTGGAAATGCCGCGGGCATGAGCGCGGCGAGCCAGGCGCGGCGGATAGACACGGATTTGGATATCACCGTGATAGAACAAACACCCTATATCTCTGCCGCATCCTGCGGGCTTCCTTATTTTATATCAGGGGAAATCAAAGACATAAAGAGCCTTATCGTGCGCACAAAAGAATACTTTGAAACCCGGCGGAACATAAAAGTGCTGACGCTGACAAAAGCCGTTAAAATACATCCCTCATCCAAAAGCGTTGAAACAATTAATCTTGAAAGCGGCGCAAAAGAAATTCTTTCATACAGCCGGCTGATTATAGCCGCGGGCGGCGCCGCGGCAAAACCGGATTCAGGCATGGGTATCTTCACTTTGAGAAATATACAGGACGGGCTCGCATTAAAACAATTTATAAACAACTCAAATCCTCTAACCGCGGCGGTTATAGGCGGCGGAATGATAGGTCTGGAAACGGCGTCATCATTTCGCAAGCTCGGAATGAAAGTTACCGTCTTTGAAGGCGGGAGCGCGATACTTCCGGGCTATGACACTGAAATAAGCGAACCTCTTGAAAAATATCTCGCGGAAAACAATATAGAAATTTTAAAATCAAAGGCGGCAGTTTCTCCATCGCCGTCGGGGGGCGTGAACATAAAAACACCGTCGGGCTCTTATCATTACGATATGGCATTGCTGACAACAGGAACAAAGCCGTCGGCGCACCTGGCGCGCGGAGCGGGTTGCGAAACGGGAGAAACGGGAGCCGTG
Source organism: bacterium (assembly GCA_013791675.1). Lineage (GTDB taxonomy): Bacteria > CG03 > CG03 > CG03 > CG03 > CG03. The sequence continues at coordinate 10,085 of VMTI01000112.1, forward strand.
CGCACAAATCAAAAAATGCAGACAAGCGTTCCTTTCATATACGCGGCCGGAGATTGCGTTGAGGTGAAACATCTGGTGAACGGGAAAAATGTTTATATGCCCCTGGGCACGACCGCCAATAAAACAGGACGTATCGCCGGCATAAACGCCGCCGGCGGCGACGAACGCTTTCGCGGCATAACAGCAAGCTCGGCGGGAAATGTTCTTGATATGACTATCGCTAAAACGGGACTGAACGAAAAAGAAGCGGAACTTTTTGCGGGCGATATTTTAAGCTCGGTTTCAGAATCAACTTCCAGGGCGGACTATTATCCCGGAAACTCAAAAATAATAACGAAACTTATTTATTCAAAAATATCGGGACAGCTTTTGGGAGCGCAGATGATGGGAAAAGAAGGCGTTGCTAAACGGATTGACGTTCTCTCCGTATGCATATATCAGAAAATGAAACTGCGCGATATCGCGGGAATTGACCTGACCTACGCTCCGCCCGTCGCCCCTGTGTGGGACCCTGTTTTAAAAGCCGTAAATACAGCCCTTTTAAAAATCAAAAAATAGCTTCGGGTACGCTCTGCCGTGAATACCTAATAGCAAATTGATTAGCTATTTTTTTCTGGATAAAACTTTTTTGACCGCCGCCACAACGTCTTTGTGGGTGACATTGAAGACATGCATGAGCTCGCGGGCTTCGCCGGATTCTCCGAATCTATCCTGCACGCCGACGAATTCCATAGGAACAGGATTTGATTTCGCCAGGCTTTCAGCCACAGCCGAACCCATCCCTCCCATAACCTGTGCTTCCTCCGCGGTCACGACAGCTCCCGTCAGCGAGGCTTCAAGCACGCCCTTATCGTCCATGGGCTTGATTGTGGAAAGATTATAAACAGCGACGGAAATACCTTCTTTCTCAAGTTGGAAAGCCGCTTTCAGCGAATCAAACACCAGCGGCCCGCAGGCTATTATAGACACATCCGTTCCTTCTTTATATTTTGCTATTTTACCGAATTCAAAAGGCGTTTTTTCATCCGTGATTATGGGCATAGCGTCTCTGCCGAACCTTATATAAACAGGGCCTTTGTTTTCGGCCGCCCAAAGCGTCGCTTTTTCTGTCTCATGAACGTCGGCAGGGACTATCACTCTCATATTGGGTATGCAGCGCATGATTGCCACTTCCTCCAGCGCCTGATGCGTCGCTCCGTCGGGCCCGACTGACACTCCGCCGTGCGCGCCGCCTATTTTCACATTGGCATTACCGTAACAAATGGAAGTTCTGATCTGATCCCAGCATCTGCCCGAAGCAAACACGCCGTAAGTTGAAAAAAACGGCACCTTTCCGGCGAGCGCCAGGCCGCAGGCGGTAGCCGCCATATTCTGCTCGGCTATGCCCATAGATAAAAACCGGTCGGGAAATTTTTCCTTAAACAGCGACACTTTTGTTGATGAGGTAATATCTCCGCCCAGCGCTACGACATCGGGATTCCTTTCTCCCGCCCTGATAAGGCCTCTGGCATAACCCTCGCGCGTTGATTCCAGCTGGGGGTGTTCAAAATCTATTTTCGGAAGTTCTGTTTTTTTCATTTTATTTTCTCCCACAATTTTTCTTTCTCGTCCAGTTCGGCAAGAGCCGCTTTTTCCTGTTCTTTATTCGGGGCGACACCGTGCCATCCGGCAACATTCTCCATAAAAGATACGCCCTTGCCCTTACCCGTTTTGGCGATTAGCACACTGGGGGCGTTCTTGCATTCCCTCGCTTTAGCGAAAGCGTCCGTTATCTCTTTCATGGAATGGCCGTCTATTAAGAGCACGTTCCATCCGAAAGCTTCCCATTTTTCCGGCAGAGGATAAATATTCATCACATCCTCCACTGCGCCGTCAATCTGAAGGCCGTTATTGTCCACTATCGCGCAAAGATTGGATAATTTATAATGCGCGGCCGACATCGCCGCTTCCCAAACGCTGCCCTCGTCAAGTTCGCCGTCGCCCATCAAGCAGTATGCCCTGTTGGCGGTGCCGTTAAGCTTAAAAGCCAGAGCCATACCTCCGGCGACGGACAGCCCCTGCCCAAGAGAACCTGTTGATGCCTCAAGGCCCGGAAGCCCCTTATTCACGCCGGGATGGCCCTGAAGGCGTGAGCCGAGTTTTCTCAGAGTAATAAGTTCCGCCGGGTCAAAATAACCCCTGCGAGCCAGCGCCGCGTAAAGAGCCGGGCACACATGTCCTTTGGAAAGGACAAAATAATCCCTGTCTTTTTTGCGGGGTTCCGCCGGGTCTATGTTCATCTCGTCAAAATAAAGCGCCGTCATCACATCCGTTGCGGAAAGCGAACCGCCGGGATGTCCGCTCCCTGCGGCGGAAATCATCTTTATAATATCCTTCCTGATAAGCCATGCTTTTTTTTCCAATTCCTTAATTGTCATTATTTCCTCCCTCGATTGTCTCTTTGACGGTTTTGTCTTCTCCATCCAAAAGCATTGACACTCTTGAAAGAAGCTGCCTTGAATTAAAAGGCTTCACTATATACCAGTCAGCTCCGTTTTCAATGGCTTTTTCAAAATCCTCGCCCATCCCGAGAGCGGTAAGCATTATCACTGGAATATTTTTCGTGCTTTCCGAGGATTTGAGCTTCCGGCAGACTTCGTAACCGTCCATTCCCGGCATCATGACATCTAACATTACAAGATCCGGACCGAAAACGGGAATCTCCTCAAAAGCCTCAATGCCCGAAGAAACGCATTTCACCTCATAGCCTTTTTTTTGCAGCATAATACGTATGACCATTTGAATTTTGGTATCATCATCAACCACTAAAATTTTAGCCATTGTAAAACTCCTTCGATTTCCCGGGATACGCCGGGCATCGCAAAATCTCTGCCCGCGCCCCCAAAAAGCTCCTGATTATAACAATTTTTCTTTCGCATGAAAACACTAAGACGGTGCGGCTGCACTTACAGCCGCGCTTATTCGCCAATATTTTTTTCGCCCGCGGTAAGATGGCGGGGCCTCTCCAGTTTCTCCAGCACTTCCTTTTCGCTTAATCCCGTGCCAAGTATTTTGTGAATTTTCACCATGAACGCTCCATGCGTTACCGGCTTAGGCACAAATTCAACAACATTCGGCTCCAGCTCGACAAGCCCTATACGCTCCTGAAGAGAAAGAGCTTTAGACGAAAGAATCATCACAGGCACCTGCGCGGTCCTGCGGGAAACCATCTGCAGTCTTTTGATAAGCTCGTATCCTGAAAGTCGGGGAAGATTCAGTTCGGTAATAATTAAATCGGGATTATCGTTGAGAGCGTGTAGAACGCCCCTGATGCCGTCATAAGCCTCTGATGTTCTGAATCCCTCGTCCTGAAGATACATCCTCAAAAGTTTCACCACCTCTTTGTCGCTGTCCACTATAAGTGTCAGCGGCGGTTTATCTTTTTTTTCTATTATTGCCATCGAACTCCTCCTTAATCATTTTATATCCCATCCGCTGTTTTCCAAAATTAGCTATATCAAGAACAACGTTAAGATATTCATAGCTTTGTTTTATATCCTTAAACGCTATATACTCAAAACAAAAACCCTCGTCGGTAAACATACCGTTAAGTTTTTCATAAAATTCATCCTCATTAACACCCGATGATTTGGCCGGCCCCACAACAATGGCAACTTTAATCTTTGCCGTGTTTAAAACATTCAAAAAAGAACTGTAATTTATGTGGGGAGTATCATATTCCTGCACCACTATGAACTCAAATTTTATATGAAGCCTATGCTTGGCCACCGTTGTCTGCACAAAATCGGTCACCAGTTTAATGGCGCTGTCGGAGCGCACCGGATAAAAAAGAGCGCATTGTATTTCGCGCGTAAACTTAATCGGCGTCGAAGGCGAAGGAGCCTCTTCTTTTTTTTCCGCGGGGGCGGACTTTGCCCCCCCGTGCGGAGCCGACGCCGGCTTAAGATCTTTTTCTTCAATGATGGAGATGGGCTCGGTGTTTTTCGGAGAAGCTAATTTGCGCAATTCTTCCAGAGCCGCGAGTTTCTCCAAATCAACTTTTTGATCTTTTTTACGGCTCCCCGATGAAAGTCCGAATTTGCCCTTTCCGAACTCCGGAGGGGCATAGCGCTGGCATCCATAGCAATACCATCTGTCATACATTTCAATGTGAGACAGTTCCGCTCCGCAGTTGGGGCATTGCGCCTCAGGCGGAGGCGGCGGAAAATCAGTCGGCGGCGGAAGGATTGCGGTTTCAGAAAGCGATGTGTTTTCCTCCCGCGGCTCCGGGAAAACTCCAACTGCGGCAGGAATAGCGGATGGCGCGGACGCGGGCTTCTCAACCGGATTCACGGATACGGGCGGCGGCATGGATAACTTCTCGGCGCGCTCTTCCTCATCAACAATTTCCTCGCCTAATAATTCCGACACAATATTTTGCAGAGTTTCCATCGTAATTTCTTCGCCCTGCAGCTTACAGTAAATGTTAAGTTTTTTTAGCACCCCTTCAAGCTCCCTGATATTGTCTTTGAATTTATCGGCTATATAATCCAGCATATCCTCGGTCAAATTAAGAGAAGTGAAGTCCGTCGAGATTTTCATTTTCAGAATTTCTCTGCGCGATGTAAAATCCGGTTTCTGCAGCTTGTTTACCAGCCCCCACTCAAATCTTGAACGGAGACGGTCGGTAAAACCCGCAAGCCGCTTGGGGCTTCTGTCAGAAGTAATAACTATCTGATGGTTTTTCTGATAAGCTCTTTCAAAAATAAGGAAAAAAGTATCCTGAATTTTATCGCCCTCAAGAAACTGTATGTCATCTATAAGCAGAGCATCCGCGGAACCGAATTTTTTCAGAAGCAAAGCTTTCTTGGCTGGTGAAGACAGCGCATCCTGTATCATTGTAATAAGATCCTGCGCCTGTATATAAAAAACGGTTTTATCATCCTGGTATTTTTTTATAAAATTCCCCAGCGCCTGTATCAGATGGGTTTTCCCCCTCCCCACGCCGCCCCATATAAACAAAGGGTTGTACGACGGCGCAAACTCTTTGGCTATATCCTCGCAGGCCTGCTTCAAAAAACGGTTAAATCCGCCTTCGTATAAATTATCAAATGTATATTTGCTGTTAAGCGGCGGTATATCAAATTTGTTCCACTCGTCTTTCAGCGCGTCGAGACGCTCGCCATCCGTCCGCCACGGCGGACTTTCAGCAACGGCAAACTCCGCGCGCCCCGACGCACTTTCATCCTCGGCGGATGAAACATTGCCGCTATGCACTTCCTGCGTCGTCGGATTAAGCGCTTCGTCCAAAGGAGCCGCCGAAGGGGCGGCGCAAAGCTCTGCGGATTTTTCTTCTTCTAACAGCGACGGCTTCAAAACTTCCTCCGCCGATGCCCCGGGTGCGGATTCCGTGAAGATTAAAGGCCCGCGATCATCGGTATCATCCAAAGCCGGTTGAGGCAAAAGAGAAACGCTGTCCGCCGCCGACGCATGTTTTTCCAGCGCGAAAATTATTTGCGCTTTTATTTCATCCGACGAGCCGTAAACATAAAAAGCTTTTTGAAAATCAGAGCCGATATTTTTGAAAGGCCGGCCGCATATAGGGCCTATTTCTTTTATTACGCTTAGACAAGAACTTTCATCGGCTCTTATTTTTACCTTGTAGCGGAAACGTTTATCTGAGGTCGGGCTATAAACAAGTTTGTAGCCTTTTATCATTTATCTTCGCGGCGATAGAACAATATCTGTGATTAGATTGAGATACCTGAATTTTTTGTCAATATTGTCTTCCGTGATAACCTTCGGGACAAAGCCTTTCTTTTTTATTTCCCTGAGAAGTTCTTCGCCCATGGCGTCAGGCGCCACAACAAGGATAAAACTGAATTTGTATTTCGCGATTTCTTCCATAACGCCTGCCTTGGCCGCGCCGGGTGCATACACGACAACTCCCGCCGACTTAAATTCAAAATTAATATTTTTTTCGGCGACTATTTTCGCGATATTCTCTTTCACCAAGTCCGCCTTATCTTTGCTGCGTTCGGGGCAAAGATAAAGAACGTCTATCGGCGTGGCGTCTTTTCTTATGGGGCGGGCTTCAGGTTTTTCTATTTCAGGCTCTTTTTCCGGAACAACAGGCGCTTCTTCTTTTTGAGCGGCCGGAGTCGCGCTCCCGGCGAATGTTTCTATCAGCGGGCCGCTGAGAGGTTTTTCCGCGCTCTGGTCGGGTGTGAACTGCTCAAATTTTTCTATCACGGGCGCGGCGGCGGCCGGCGCTTCATCCGGTTTTTCAAAAGTTTCTAAAACAGGAACAACCGGCTCCGCTTTCTTTTGTAAAGAAGGCTTGTCAAAAGTCTCCAGAAGTTCCGAAACCGCAGGTGCGGCCGTCGCGGCGGGACTTTTGACAGCGGAAGTTCCCTGCCTTTCAAACTGTTCTATTGCCGGAGCGGCCGAAATTGCGGCGGGAGGCTCCGGTTCTGAAGATACTTCCATTGAAGGTTTTTCGGAAATTTTTTCTTCTTTGGGCTTTGCCTTTTTTTTCGGGAATTCATCTTTTATTATGTCCGCCGAAGACTGCTCTTTGACCACAGTTTTTTTCTCTGTCTTCACTTCCGCGGGATGTTCGAGGGACAATTCTTGCAGTTCCTGATTTATGAGTTTTTCTATATTAGCCGAGGCGCCGTAAATATAAGCCGCCCATTGAAAATCAGCAGCTTCGCTTTTAAACACAACGCCCAC
>VMTI01000246.1 GCA_013791675.1 bacterium
ACAGGCTGTTTGTAAAGCACTATGGATAAAACCTCCGCCGCCGAGGATGACAGCCTCATCACGCCTTTCCACGGGTAGAGTTTTAGTATATGAGGAGAATATTCCGGCCTGGTTGATATCTGATAACCGCCTCCGATTTCCTCAATGAAAACCCCGTGATTGCTGTTCCATTCCTGTTTTAAGGCGTTGACGGTTTCGGTTATTTTCTCCGTCGGAGTTTCCGTGATTTCGGAAATCTTTTTTTTAGAAATGCCTTTTCCGCTGACGAAAAGCAAAGCTTCTATTGTTTTTTTAAGTTCAGCTGTTTCCATAAATTCTCTCTCCCGTCCCGTTATCCCTCTCCATGGGAGATAACTTCGTTGTTTCTTTGGCCGTCAGATATATTTCCGCAAAAGGCCGCTCCTGCCGGATGCTCGCGATCCCGCCGTGGGCCAGATCCAGTATAGCCAGCACCAGCACGGTCAGATAAAGTTTAGATGGGTTTGTCCTCATCAGTTCGGAAATTTTAAGTTCTTTCCTCTCTTTGAATTTTTCTAAGATGTCGGCTACGACGTCTTCAAGATATATTTCCGGCCCGGTTATTGTGTCAAAATTTTTATCATGTATTTTTATGAGATTCGCGAATATGTCGGCGAGCTCAAAGACACTGAGAGTGCTTTTTTGGTCAATTACGAGGGCCGCCGGTTCCTCGCGCCTGAAAAAATTCTTGCGGGACTGATGTTTATCCAGAAGAATCTCCCTGCTTTCCTTTATTTTTTTCCATTCCAGCAGGCGCTCCGCGAGATCCCTTTTTTGTTCCACGGCTTCCTGATATTCCTCGGACTCCCTCGGGAGCATGAGGCTGGATTTTATACGTATAAGAAGAGATGCCATAGAGAGGAACTCGGCAGAAGCGTCAAGATTGGTCTCGAGCGAGTTAATGAACAAAAGATACTGTGCCGTAATTTTTGAAATCTCAATATCGTAAATATCCATATTGTTATTTTGCACCAGCCAGAGCAGCAAATCAAGCGGACCCTCAAATGCTTCAAGCCGGACAATATAGTTTTTTCCGTTCATATACTTATGCTTTTTCTTACGCTTTGCAGAGTTTCCGCGGCTGCGGCTCCGGCTTTTTTCGCGCCTTCTTCCAGCGCTTTGTTCACTTCGTCGCCGCTTATTTTTTTCCGGCGTTCTTTAATGGGAGCAAGCAGGGAGTTGATTTCTTCCGCCAGACGCTTTTTGCATTCCACGCAGCCGATTGAAGCGTCTTTGCACGCGGATTTTATTTCTTTGTTTTTTTCGCCGGGGACCGCCTTCCAGTAGGAGAACACGCTGCAGACATCCGGATGGCCGGGGTCGGATTTATGGATTCTTTCCGGGTCTGTTATCATGCGCGCTATTTTTTTCGCGGCGGTTTTTTCGTCATCTCCGAGGTTGACGGCGTTGTCATAGCTTTTTGACATTTTTCTTCCGTCCGTTCCAAGAAGTTTCGGAGAGTTTGTCAGCAGGGCCTTGGGTTCCGGAAAAACTTTTCCGCCGGCGCCGGGGTAAAGGTGATTGAAGCGTCTCGCTATTTCGCGGGTTATTTCAAGATGAGGAAGCTGGTCTTCTCCCACCGGCACGCAGTCGGCCTTGTAAAGAAGTATGTCCGCGGCTTGAAGCACAGGGTAACCGAGAAATCCGAAAGTATTCAAATCATGATTTTTGATTTCTTTCAGCTGCTCCTTGTATGTCGGGCAGCGCATTAGCCAGCCAAGCGGTGTTATCATTGAAAGTATGAGAAACAGCTCGCTGTGCGCGGGAATATCCGACTGACGGAAAACGCAGCTTTTGGAAGTGTCAATGCCGCAGGAAATCCAGTCGGCGACCATATCATTAGATGAGGATTTTATCATTGTCATGTCGGAAGATTTGTCGTAAAGAGTGGTCATGGCGTGCCAGTCGGCGACCATGTAGAAAGTTTCGTAATCATCCTGCAGTTTTACCCAGTTGCCCAATGCGCCGAAGAGGTGCCCCAGATGCATCGCGCCTGTCGGCCGCATTCCTGATAATATTCTCTTTTTTTTCATAAATTTTATATGGCCATAGCCGCGTAAAGAATCAGCCCTGCTATTACCTGCACGATTTTAAAAATAAAAGGCCAAAAAATCCATAGGACAATAAGCGTGAAAAAAGGCCCGAAACGCATCATCCTCTCATATTTGTATGCTTTATCATAAGGAAGAATGGCCGCAAGTATGCGCGAGCCGTCCAAAGGCGGTATGGGTATAAGGTTGAAAACAGCCAGAAGTATATTTATAAAAACGGCGTATTGCAGAAGACCCGCTATCAGAGCGAAGTTTCCGAGAAGGCCGGTCAGATTAAGGACTGTCAGGAGCATAGCGGAAATTATGGCGAGGGCAATATTGGCCAGAGGCCCCGCCGCTCCCACTTTTGCGAAATCCTGCCGAGGGTTTACAAAATTATAAGGGTTTACGGGAACCGGTTTCGCCCATCCTATAAGGAAAGGGGAATGGCTTATGAAGAGAAAAAGCGGTAAAATGATTGTCCCCACGGGGTCTATGTGCGGAATGGGATTGAGCGTGAGCCGTCCCGAATAGAGGGCAGTTTCGTCCCCCAGCCGGAGCGCGGCATAGCCGTGCGCGACCTCATGCACTATAACCGAAAAAAACAAAATGGGCAAAAATAATAGCTCTAACATAGTCCAAATTGTAGCAATTTGACTGCGCCTTTACCACAACTTGCGAGATTCTCCTGAAATTTTGCCATAAATTGTTTTGGTAGAAAACCCGCTTGTGCCCGTAAGGGTATCGGGGTTGCTATTCGTAATGCGTCCACATTCTTATTACTTTTACGGTCTTATAGTGTTTCAGCACCTGATAAACAAGCCGGTGCTGAATATTTATTCTCCGGGAGTATGCCCCGGCAAGATCCCCCGCGAGTTTTTCCACGGGAGGCGGTGACTGGAGAGGTTTTTTCTTTAAAATATCTAATAGAGTTTCTGTTTTCAGGCGCAGTCCCGACGCGGCAAGTTTTTTTGCGTCTTTCTGAGCCTGCTTTGTATAGACGAGCCGCCAGCCTACCATTTTAGCGTTTTGGCGCATTTATTGAGCGGAGTTTTCAGGCCTTTTCTGATAGATTCCCGCATTCCCGGAATAGAAAGCAGATACAATGTTTCATTAATGGAGCGCCAATCGTCTTCTGAAATCAAAACCGCGCTGTTGCGTTTCCCTGTAATCTGGATAGGCTCGTGCAACTGTGCGGTTTTATCCATCAGTTTATACAAATTGCTCCTTGCCTGTGTAACCGTCAGAGTAGTCATAATTATCACCTCCTGTGTAAGCGTACCACATAGCGTACGTTATGTCAAGAAATTTTTCAGTCAGAATGAGTCGGAGTAATCCCCCGCCGTACTAAATATAGCACTGTAAGACGATGAGGCTACCAAGATTTTTCTGAAAATTTGATATAATCGGCCAATGAAAATATTGCTTAAATTGATTGCGCTTGCGGCCGTGGCCGTTCTTGCTTTTTTCGCTTTTTTTCCTTTTAAGATAATGACATCGAAAATAGCTTCGGCTGTTTCCGAAAAAATCGCCGCATCGGGAGCGGACATAAGCTGGGGGGAAATTGAAAGTGATTTTTTCCGCACCGTTGCATTGAGCGATGTCACTGTAAATACGCATAGAGAAGAGCTTAAGGCGCTTAACTTTAAAAAAGTGACGCTCTATTTTCCGGTTTTTTTCGCGGCACGAAAAGGCGTCTCACCCTTGAAGATTGTGCTGGAGGGAACCGAAATAACTTCTTCATCGGGCGAACTCGTTAGGTTGTTTAAAGAGCCCGGAAAAGCCGTCACCGCACCCTCTTTGCCGCCGGTATTTTTAAGGGATGTCCGTGTCATTTTAAATGATATTAAAAGAACGTTTCGTTTCAACGCCAGTTTGGATAATGATCATTTCCGCGTTCATGTCCGTTCCAGGCAATTCAGCGCCTCTGCCCGCGCGGCGCGAGAAAAAAGCGATTTATGGAAAATAAACTGCGACGTCAAAAATATGGATTTTTTTTCCGTGTTTTTATCCACTCCTTTACTTTCCGGAGCGAATTTTACGGGAAACATAAAAACTGTTTTTTCCAGCGGGAAACTTAAAGATACAGAAATTACCGGTGTCGTGAGCGCGGAACGGGTTCTTTTTCCGGGCATATCTTTCCCCCCCGGAAGGCCTCTTGAGATTCAGAATTTCAAAAGCGTTCTGGCTGTATCAAAAGGCACCGCGGAATTTTTTTCGGTCGCGGGAGATTGCGGCGCTTTGCAGTTGAAAGGCGGCGCAAAAATAACTTCATTGTATAACGAACCCCTTGCCGACGGAGTATTTAAAATTTCAGGGGAATTTGATTCCGGGGATATTCGTTTTGCGGGGACAGACGTTTCTGTTTCAATAAAAGGCTTTTTGAACAATCCTGTTTTTAGAATAAAGGGCTCCGCGGGAAAGTTTATAAAAGATTCATTGGAATTGCAAAATCTGAGCGCGGATGCGTCGTACAATGATAGAAATTCCGGATGTTTCAGCATAGAATCTTTTGACGGGAAATGGGGCGATTTTGATATCGGAGGCTCGGGGCGCGTAAAAGACGGCGCGCTTTTTATAAAAGGCTCCGTAACGGGATTTTTTGAACGCGGTAAAAATTCCTTAAAAATAGATGCTCCGTATGAACTCGGAAAAAACTTTAAAGCGTATCCTGAAATAGAGGCCGTTTTATACGGCAGAAAACTAATCGTTAACGGTGATGTTTCATACGGCCTCGTCGCGGGAACAGCCGATGTGAAACTGGCCGATTCCGCGGGGAATAATGTTTTCAACGCAAAGCTCATAAAGAAAAACGGTGATTTCGTTATCACAAGGGCTTTGTTTCTTATCCCCGAAGGATCGTCCGTCCTGACAAACGGTGTTATTAAAAGAGGTGCCGGAGGTTTTTCTTTTGATTCCGCTTTTGAGTCATCCCTGTCTTTTTTTGAGGATAAAGGAAAATGTTCGTTGTCGTATTCCGGCGGTGTTATAGACGCTGTAATTTCCGGAAGCGGGGTTTTTTTAAAATACAGGCAATCTTCTGAGAAAAGCAAAATATCTTTTTCACTTTCCGGAAAATCCGCATCCGGGGAGTTCAATGTCTCCGGTAAATATGCAGGTGATGATTTAAAAGGAAGCGTGTCAGCGGGAAATTTCAAAACAGATTTCAGGGTTGCGGGCGGATCCGTGTCTCTAACCGGTATGAGCTATGGGAAATACGCCGCCGGAGAATTAATGTTATCACAAAGCATTTCGGGCAATCTGTTTGTGAAAGATTTCCCGCTTAAAATCAATGCCCTTGAAACGGATGATAAAATTTCCGCCCGCGTGGATATAGAAGAAGGCGCCTTTAACGCTGAGGTGGCCGGAAGAAATTTTTCCAAAAAAATATCAGGGATGGTGCGCTCGGAAGGATTTTCGGCTTTGACTGTCAGTATACCGGATAAGGATTTTATATCGGGCGATTTCACTCTGTTGATGTCCGGTTCCCGGGCAAAGGAGCTTATTATTTCCAGAGCTCTTATACGCGCGGGAGGAGGTTCCGCCGAATTTCAGGATTTGATTCTGGATATAGCCAAGCGCAGCGGCGGCGGCCGCATTCAGATACGAAATATAAAAAAAGGTTTCGCGAATATATTTGCTAATTCTACTTTTGAAATTGATTACAGTTCAGGGGTGCGTATTCGCGGAAAAGCGGATGACGTTTTTATCAATGCTTTTTATATGCCGTTTGAATATGATGTTTTAACAAGCGGCGGGAAAACCGTTTTTTCAAGGCCGAACCTTTCGGCAAACGGCGTGGAAGGCGTTTTATCGGAATCATCCGGCGCTCTTAATATTTTTACGGGCGGCAGCAGTATCTCCGCTCGGCTCATGCCCGGCGGCGGATGGAATCTGAAAACCGAAAAGTTTGATATTCAGAATATTTTTAAGCTGTTCAACGCGGATATAGAAGCTTTCGGCAGTACAAAGATGGAGTTAACAGCCTCACCAAAAAATTATAAACTTTCTTTTGATGCGCCGCGCATTTACATAGGAACGGTGATAAGCGCCCGCGGCAGCGTTTCGTTTGACGGGGATTTTATTTATCCCGACGTGAGAATAGACGCGGATGAGGGCTGTCTTCAGACAAGCGGCTATATTGCCGTCGCCGCCTCGCAGGTGAATAAATTTTCAATTCTCGCGAATAATTTGAAAATTTCCAGGATTCAGACTTCGTTCGGCGAAGTCAGGAATTTTTCGGCTTCCGGTGAAATTATTGGCGGCGGCACTTATGAAATGCCGGGCATATCCGGAAAAATAATCTCCGCTTTCAGGGTGAAACACAATAGTTATCCCGAAACGGTTGATTTTTCGCTTGACGCGCGCGCATCCGGAGGGAAAATAATAATGTCTTCCACGGGAGTTGTGAAAGGCGTAAATTTCAAGCTTACCGGTGACGCTCTTTTGGGCTCGGGGGGATTGAAAAATTAC
>VMTI01000034.1 GCA_013791675.1 bacterium
CGGCGGTGTTTCCATATCCATAACAGGAACAGGCGACTTATACGGATTGTACGGCGGAAGTTTTATATCCTCCGGCGCTATCTCAACCATTTCCCTCGTATGGGTGACAAAAAATCCGTCGGCAAAAACAGCGACAGGCAGGTGAACATCCGGCTCTTCCGCGATAATAAAAGCTTTAAGAATCATATCGTAAAGATCCTGCGCTGTTTCGGCATGTAATATAATCATCCCCGTATCCAGCAGCAAACCTATCTCAATCGTATCCGGCTGAATGGTCAATGGCGAATTTAATCCTCTGCAGAAAAAGGCGCACACAACAGGCAGCCTTGCCCCGGCCCACGTGGGAAACATTTCAAAAGCCCGCAGCGCTCCCTGCCCGCCGGTTGCGGTAAAAACTCTCACTCCGCCCATAGAAGCGCCGGCTACCGCCGACATTACCCCTAATTCATTTTCTCCGCGGTAATAGTCTTTAAGATAACCTTGAGCATAAATATCTCCCACAAGATGCATGCTCTCCGACTGTGGTGTAATAGGATAGGATATTGCCATATCCACATTTGCCCTTTTTATTGCTTCTTTAACCGCTTCACTTCCCGTGATAAACTGTTTTTCACGTTTAGCTTTAAAGAAAAGCTCTTCCGGTTCTACAATTTTCTGTTGAATTGCTTTATCGGACATTATTTCCCTCCCTTCATTTTTTTGATTACAGCCGTTAAATTGCGCACTTCCTCGGCGTGAACATCCCTCAATGAAATCATCGCGTCCTCGTGGCCGTAGTTTGCGCAGAGCGCAATGGTGTAACAGTCTGTCCCGCCCCTGATAAGTTTCAGAGCCAGATTCGCATAATGACAGTGCACCCCCGCAAAAACACAGACATCTATTTTGTTGTGCCAGATGGTAAGGTTCGGATGATTCGGATTGATTTCTTCCGCAGGATTGATCATCGGATACTTCGGACGGTAGTCCGGCATGGGGATTATTTTTGCCCCCGCGGTATCAGCGAGCTCTTTTACCGCTTTCGCTTTCTCTACAGCTTTATCATTCCATGCCCAGAGAATAAGCGGGCCCGGGAAAAAATATGGATTTTTCGCGGACAGCAGTTTTTCCGCTATTTTTTCCATTGCCTCTTTTTCTGCCACAATTCTTCCCTCAATCAGAGCTTGCCCTCTGTCGGGAAGAACCACTCCCATGGAAGCTGCCGCCGGCGGCAGATAACCTTCCGGCCCGTTAATCACCCTGTAATTAGTCTCCTGCATCATTCCTCCTCTGTTTTACTCCGGTCAAAATTATCCATTTTGTTTTTCCTTAAGTTTCATTACCTCCGCTTTAAAAACATCCCCTCTATGCTCAAAACTTTTGAACATATCAAAACTGGCGCACCCCGGAGACAGGATTACTAAACCTGCGGGTTTTGCCCGGTCAAAAGATACCCGCACCGCTTCGGCCATTGTTTTTACTCTTTTTAAATTTACCGTGGCGCTTAAACACGATTCAATTAACGCGGCGGCTTCACCTAATAAAACCAATTTGATATTATCATTTAACGCGGGCTTCAACAACGAGAAATCCCCGGCTTTATCTTTTCCGCCCATTATTATCACTATTTGACCCTGAGCGGAATTAAAACTCTCTACAGCCCGCAAAACAGAATCCACATTAGTGGCCTTGGAGTCATTGATAAAATCCACCCCGCCAAAACGGCTTACAAATTCCATCCGGTGCTTTAAGCCCCTGAATGTTTTCAACCCCTTCTTGATAAGACTTGTATCTATTCCCTCCAGTAAAAGAGGCAGGGACGCGGACAGGGCATTTTCTATATTGTGCGCGCCGGGAATCTGTAAATACGAAGAGTTAGCGAAAACCATATCCCTGCCGTGATTCCTGAATATAAAATTATTTTCACTCAAGAAAGCCCCCCTTGAAACTTTTGATTTCCGGGAGAACCGGTAATTTTCCTCCGCCGACAATCTGCTGAAGTGTTTTTGAGTTAAGGGATCATCGAAGTTAAAAATAACTTTATCCTGAGAGGTAATATTCCTAAAAATGTTTTTTCTTGTTTCCATATAGGATTCCATAGACGGGTACCTGTCAAGATGATCCCTGCTTATATTGGTCAGAATAACATAATCCGGCTTAAATGATTTTATCTCCTCCAACTGAAAACAGGATACCTCAACCACCGCATATTCATCAGCTTTTATATTCTCCGCCTCACTGATAAAAGGGGTACCAATATTACCTAAAAGATAACTCTTTTTTCCGGCAACTTTAAAAAGATGGTGCACAAGGCTTGCTGTAGTGGATTTGCCGTTTGTTCCGGTTACGGCAATCAGTTTTCCCCTGAAAAATCTAAACGCCAGTTCAATTTCGGAAATAACCTCGCTGCCGGGTTGTTTGAGTTTTCTGAATTCAGGAAACTTAAAACTGCTTATCCCCGGGCTCATTACAATAAGTTCCGCCTCGGCAATCTTTTTAAAATCAAATTTGCC
>VMTI01000129.1 GCA_013791675.1 bacterium
AAGACGGGGGCTTCATTCCGCCTCCAAAAGGAGACGGTGGATTTTTTTTATCCGCCATTATTTAGACTCCTGCCGGGCTGGAGCTTCTTCCTGCTGATTTTCTTGAGTTTCCGTTGTTTGTTTATTTTTATGATGATGCTCATCCAGCCAGGTCCGAAGCTCGGCATTGTCGGGATTAAGAGAGAGAGATTTTTCATACGCTCGCACCGCAGCTCCCTCCTTACCCACCGCAAACAGCGCCGAACCTAAAAACTGATATGTCTGCCAGATTTCGGGATTGTATTGTATTGACTCCCCCAATTCCAGGATAGCGTCTTCATAATTCCCTTCCTGAAAATATTCGCTGCCTCTTGAATAATGCTCAAACGATTTTTCGTTGTCCATAACCGGCACATGGTCTTCCATTCCTATTTTTTCCCTTCTTTTTGTTCTTACCTCTTCTCTCCGGTTTTCTTTTTCCATTTCCTCTTCCACTTCTTCCATAATGCTTTTGGCGGAAACCGCCGAGAGCTCGTCCTGGAATACGGATATTTCTTTTGTGCCGCCGAGATCTATTTTCCCCTCACTCTCCAGCGATCTGAGTTTTGTTACGATTGCCCGGCGCTGCAGCTCAACCTGAGCGTCCGTAGATGAAGCCGCTCGACCGGCGTCCTGCTCCTCTTCCACAAGCTTGCCCGCAGCCTCGGACAAATTGCTCATAATTTTACTTTTGAAATCATCTCCCATTCCCTTCAGGGCGACAGCCAGATCCGGAGGAGACACTTCCGCAAGTATAGTTTGAATCGTGCGCTCGTTGAGAGATGTCAGCTTATTAAAAGAAAACATCATCGCTTCCATTTTTTCGGCAATCTCAGGGTTTTCCGACGAAAGATGCCCCATCACCTCTTTCTTTGTGCTGTCGTCCATAAGAGAAAGTATATCCAGAAGCCGGTCAACTCCCCCCGATGTGAGGTCTATCCGTCTTTTTAATATTCTTTCCAGGCAGGATATCTTGCTCTGTTCCACGAACTGCACCCTTGTTATCGCCAATATTATTTCGGCTTTTTTATGCTCCGGAAACAGCTTAAGCAATTTCACGGCTTTCGCATCGTCAAGATAATGTATCACCGTGGCTGTCACCTCTGACGATTCATTAGAAAGCAGATAAGCCATTTTTTTCAGGTCACGGTCTTCAACAAATTTGAAAGGTTTAAACGCCATTTTTCCGACCTCCTTGTCGGGAACAGGAAGTGACTTCACTAATTCCTTCAATCCTTCTTTACTCACTTCTTCTGAAATTTCTTCTTCACCTGCTGCTTTTTCTTCCGATTCTCCCGTCCCGCCCGAACCGCCGCCCCCGGCGCCGCTACCACCGCCGCTTCCGCCTCCTCCGCCGCCGGAGATATCGCCGCTGGTATCAACTTCGCTTTTCATTGTCTTAAGCTCTTTTAAAGTTGAAAGTAACGAAAAAAGAAAACGCAAAAATATAAGACAAAGAGCAATCGCCGCGAGAGCAAGATAAAACTTAAGATTAGTCAGATATGGCAGAAGTTTTCTAAACGGGGAAAAACTCACACGCATAACGTCAAGCTTGTCACCCCTTTGAATAGGGTCCAGCGAAAGCATATCCGAAACAAGTTTTTTAACGGCGATAAAAGTCTCATCATTTATAGACTGATCCACAATCAGCGTAGCGTTTATTTTTTTTATAAAAGACTCCGGTATTTTGACGACACTTTCTATACTTCTTTTCTGGCCGGATGCCTCGCCCGCGCCGCCGGAGGTTTTTTCCTTCTGCATAATATCCGCTTTCATGGGAATCCCCGGAAGAAATTCCTGCATTTTGGGGCTTTGGGTTTCAACGCCGCCCTGATCAGACTGTTTCTGCGCCCAGGATTCCGTTTCCACGCGCGACTTTGTGGCATTGGGCGTTATATCCAGCCGAACGAACGCTTTGTCCGGGCCAAGCCATTTTTCAAGAACGCCGTTCACATATTTTTCAAGCTTTTCTTCAAGCTTCATCTTCTGCTCGATAACGGCTGTATAGTCTATATCCTGAAGAACAGGCCGGTTCTCCTCCGAATAAACGGACGATACCAGGATAATAGCCGCGGCAAATATTATAAGTTTACGCATTTTGGTATTATACATAAAAGATGTTTTTTTAGGAAATTCAAAAATCCAAATACCCCGTCAGGAACCGCCCCGGGTACTCCGCACGCCGCCGCCTGCGATAGCTTTACTGCATATTATCCAGGAAGTCCAGCCCTTCCGTCGGAGCGGCTTCCGTGGCTTCTTTTTCTGTCTTGGACACAAACTGCCGCAATTTCTCGTCAGTCGGGTCCAGCTCTATGGATTTCTTCCAATTGGCTATGGCTTTTTCTTTTTCTCCTATCGCAAAAAAAGCGGAACCTATTCTCTTATAAGCCAGCGCTGAATTGGGCTCCAGTATGAGGACATCCTGCGCCAGTTTCAGCGCCGCCTCGTATTTTCCGTCATAGAAATAATTAAGCGAGTCATAAAGACTCTTGTCCACAAGATTCATACCCGACGGAAGTTCCGGCTCAGGCTTTTTAATGCCCTCTTTATTTTTCACCGCCTGTATGAACGTAATAACCTGGGCATTGCCCGGATCCAGCGTGAGCAGATAACGGAGTATCTGCAGAGTGTGCTCAACTCTGCGGTCAAGATATTTTTTTACGGCGCGCCGCAGAAGCTCGTGTTCTTTGCTTGGCTTGGGCACTTCTTTATAAATGGGAAGGATAACGTCAATTCTGTCAAATTCATAAATATAATCCGTATCCTGCGGGTCCAGAGAAACCGCCTGCGCAAGAAAATCCTTACCGCGGGAAATATAACCTTTTTCAAAAGCGGCGTGCGCCTTCAGATATTCCTGACGCGCGTCAAGTTTTCTTTTCGCCGCTATGGAAGGGCCGAAGCGGATACTCGCCGACATTCTGTGGGAAATTCCGAGGTCATGCATAGCCATGGCGTAATCAAAACCGAGATTCTGCCAGTTCATGCCGAAACCGAAACTTTTTTCCTGCGCGTCCATCCCCGCCCTGAACGCGAAATAATCAAGAAGCCAGTACTCCGCGCCGAAATGAGTTTCCATCCCCGGCACCCCCGCCGTGCTGACTATGTCAGCTGTTATGGCAAGCTTTTCTTTAAACTGCCTATACACCGCCCCCATACGTATCGTCAGAGGCATTTTGTCTTCTGTGGGCTTCATCTTATTTTCAAAAAGGTTTTGTATATTAAACCCTAATTGCAGATTGGGCATTTTCGGCAATGCGTACAGCCCGCCCATATCAATTAGAAAACTTGAATTTGTGTGCCATGCAAGAGTGTGCGTCATATATCTGAAGTTCGCTCCGAGAGACAACGTTTTCATAAACTTTTTTCCCATGCTCATCGTAACAGCCATCTGGTCATCGCTGAAATTCGAGTTTTTGTCATTCCACATATCATATCCCTCAAAACCGCCTGTGGTCATTTTGACCATACTCAGCCCGATTGCCCCGAGCTGCGTCATTGGGCGCACATAACTTATAAAATCATAGCTTGTTCCCGCCCACAGCATTGTATGAAGCATCATGGCTTCCTGCCTTTCCACATTGCCGAGTCCGGCCGGATTCCAGTAAGTTGCGGAAGCATCGTCCGCGGCGGCGACAAAGGCCTTGCCCATAGCAAAAGAACGCGCTCCGGCTCCATAGGATAAAAAAGCTCCGGGGGTGCCGCCTGTGCCCTTTTCCGCTTCAAGATAGAAATTGAACACAAAAATAGCGGCAGCCGTAAGCGCAAGACCGATAGTTTCTTTTTTCATTTTCATAATAAATTAAAAAAAAGGCTCAGCCTCTTTAACTGAACCTTTATCGCAGTATCCTCAGGCAACCCGGCTATCCCCTGCTTTCACTCGCTTCGCTCGGGGACCCGTGGCTTTGCGTCTCCGCCTTACGACGGATTTGCCGATAATTGGGCCAGCCAACTCAGAGGCACCCTTTTCGGGCCTTTCAGTACTATTATAGTTTGAAAAGTTGGAAGTGTCAACATGGGGTCAGGTCTTGACATTTGACATAGTCAAACTGGCGAACTTTAAATGTATGCTGTCAAATGTCAAGACCTGACCCCATTATCACCGCTTTCGCAGGAAGCAGTTTTCCGGTATCCCCCGCTTCTTTCTTACGGCGGCTGTTTTTTCTATAAATTCGCGGGTCAACGGATCGTTGTAACCCGAAACACGGCTAAGATTTTGAATGAAACCGGCAAAAAAATCATTGAGTCTTTCCATAAAGATTTCTCTGACAAGTTTTCCGAAGACAGAAGCCAGCGCCACCGGAAGATGAAGAGAATCCCCGTCCTTTACAAATTCTATCCTGCCGAAACGGGCAAATTCATAAAATGAGTCCATCCCCTCCGAAGCTTTTGTGACTCTGTATTGTTTCAGATAATCAAAAAAAGGCGCGTATCTTTTTGTGCCGCCCAGCTTGCCGCATATAAAAAGAATATCGCCTGATGCGGAAAGCCCGCCGTATTTTTTGAAAAACATCTCCAGTATGGAAAACTCAAGCCTCAGCTTGGAACCGAATCTGTCTATTCCGCTGTTAAATTCACGGGGACAGTAAAAAATACTTTCAACGCCAACGAATTTTATGCCGGATGAGCTCAATGACGACGACAAATTATTTGTCGCGAGCGAATCGCTCACCGCGCAAAAAGGAGAATCGCCGGCGCGGCACATATGTTTACCGCACCCCGGGCAGTCACCATGAATAGGCCAGGCGTTTCTAAAATTGATAATATCTATAAAATCGGTTTCTGTTTCCGGATTTTCTCCGAGCTGAGCCAGATAAGCGGCGGCTATTTTTCTGCCTTTGGCAGTGCGGCCAGAGGCCATAACCTTTTTGCTGTCATCAACAGCGCCGTCGGAAGCTTTTTTCCAGAAAAGATGACTGTCGTAAGAGGAGCATTCAAAAACAGCGGCCGTCACGCAAAACATTCCGAGACGCGGCCCAAGGCCGTTTTCATCTATCCCGACAATATACATTTAAAACCACCGGCGTCTTACGAAAAAACTTATTCCCCCTATTGAAAGCGCTAGCGACAAAATAATTGTGATGAGAAACGCGTGCGGTGAATTCTGAAACGGCAGTTTCACATTCATTCCGTATAAACTCGCTATGAGCGTTGGTATCATAAGAATGATGGAAATGCTCGTGAGAAATTTCATCACTATATTGAGATTGTTGGAAATGACGGAGGCGAACGCGTCCATCATGCCGCTGAGGATGTTGCTGTAAATATCAGCCATCTCAATTGCCTGACGGTTGTCTATAACAATATCTTCCAGCTTGTCCCTTTCATCATCCGTGAGCGAGACATTTTTCACTTTCTGCAGTTTCATCATCATCAGGTCATTGGACTTCAGAGATGTCATAAAATAAACGAGGCTCTTTTCCAGATTCAGCAACTCCACAAGCTCCCTGTTTTTTATTGACGCGTGCAATTCATTCTCAATTTTGGAAGTCAGTTTATTTATCTCCTGCAGGTCGGTCAAATACATAAGAGTGGTGCGTAAAAATATTTTAAGAACAAAGGCCACCCTGTTGCTGATGTGAAGATTTTTCACCTTTCCCATTATAAAATCCGTCAGCACCTTGTTGTTTCTGCTGCATATCGTAATTATCTGATTTTGCTCTTTAGGGAAAATTATACCCAGCGGCAGCGTTGAAAACGGGATATTGTCATCTTTGTCATTAAGAAACGGCACCCTTAAAATTATAATCATACAGCCGTCTTCGCTTTCTATTCTGGCTCTTTCGTTCAAGTCAAGAGAGTCGGTGAGAAAATCTTCCGGAATATCAAATTTTGACGCGAGAGTTTTTATCTCATCTTCCGCCGGAGAAACAACGTTAACCCAGCAGTCCCCGCTATATTCGCTGATACGGTCAAAACCGTTTTCTTTTATTTTGAAAATTTCAATCATAGCGCTTCTCCTGTTCCGAGTATTTTCGGATTATAACTAAAAATCCGTCATTTGATAACAATCAAAAAGTTAATTCCCTTTTTTGTGGTAATTCCCCTTTTTGTAAAAGGGGTGGCTCGCTTTTGGCGAGACGGGGTTTTTGAATCCCTCTTTGAAAAATACAGGGGCAAGCGGACGGCAGTCAAAGTTATTTAAGAGAAGAACCTCTTGCCGACCAGTTAAGAGAAAAAATTTCAAAAGTCGCTCTTTGCGAAGACTGGAAAGAAAAAATGTTAGCGCAGGTAGAGAGGGGAACAATTGGATCGAACCATTGAGAAACTGGATTAATGACGCTCACCACGCCGGAGAACTTGCTTTGTCAAAAGATTTAACCGAAATAAAATCTTTTGTTAAAAAAATCGGAACGAACCGCCGCTTGCTGGACAAAACCTTTCTTCTGGATTTAGAAAAGCCGTGGTCTTTTTTGTTTTTTTCAGAGGGGGATTCCGGAAATTCCGAAAAGAACGGTGAGCAAAGCTCACCGAATTTTTTTGAAAATCGCGCAACAAGTTTGAAATGGTCGGGGTGGGCGGACTTGAACCGCCGACCTCTGCGTCCCGAACGCAGCGCCCTAGCCAACTGGGCCACACCCCGGAAGAACCTTTAAATATCAAAAAAAAGGATTTTATTCAATCACTGAAACGCGGTCGTCTAATCCTTGGACAGCATTTTAAAAATAGTTTGCAGTTCGGCTTTCGCTTTCTTCAGCAGATCTATCGCCGCGGGATTCTGTCCCATGAGCAACTCTATCTGAGGATTCCTATTTCTGTTTTTAACAAGTTCTTTTTTAGCGCCGGCGATTGTAAATTTTTTTATGTAAAGAAGTTCCCTTATATCCTCAATCATGTGTATGTGACTGGCGGTGTATCGCCTCTGTCCGCTTTCGCGCCTAATGGGTTTTAGAAGCTGAAATTCTTTTTCCCAGTACCTGAGCACATGCGGCGGTATTTTCGTTATGGCGCTCGTTTCCTTTATCGTGAAAAATTTCTTTCCTGGAATATGCATTTTCCCGCGGGCTATAATATGTCCGCTTTCCTCCTGTCTTTTTTCCGGCGGTCGGGAGCGCGCCCGCCGCTGAATCTCCGGTCGAACACGGGATTCCTTCTGTCCGAATCCCTGCTGTCAAACGCTCTGTCTTTTTCCGGCACATTGCAGTCTATGCAGTCCTGTATGGTTATCGCCCTTGAAACATTTCCCAGAACACAAATCATCCCGTCATATTTTCTGTATCGGCAGGGCGAAAGACAATCGCCATTATTATCTTTATGATTGCTCGACCATTTGTTGCCCCGTTCTTTTACCGAGAGACTTTTATCTTTCTTTGTCATTTTTCTCCGCCCTCTTTAAAAACCCCCGGGGAAATTGTGAATTTCACGACATTTCTCGGCGGAACATGCACCTTTTCGCCGGTTCTGGGATTACGGGCATCATAGGGTTTTTTCAATCTTACATGGAAAGAGCCGAAATTCTGCACCACGACTTTTTCCTTGCGGCGCAGAGCTTCCGTAATCACCTCAAAAACTTTATTCACGGCGTCATCGGCTTCGCTTTTAGCGCATGTAACGCCGCTGACGGCTTCTATTATGTCTATTTTATTCATAACTAAAAATCCCCCTTTACTCTTTTTTCATCTTCGCTTTTAACCGCTCTGCCCATCAGTCTGCCTATCGCCTCGCGAGCCGGGCGTTTGCGGTACATTATATTAAAAAGTTCCTCCGTAATCGGCGCGTTCACTTTTCCTTTCGCGGCTATTTTCATAAGAGCCTTAACTGTTTCCGCGCACTCGGCAGTCGTCTTCACTTTTTTCTTCGCCTCGGGAAGCGTCATTCCCCGGCCAAGCGCCTCGCCCAGATTTCTGTTTCTGCTGTATGACGAAAAAGCCGTCACGATGAGATCGCCGACGCCGGAAAGGCCGCTGAATGTGGAATGATGCCCACCCATATAAACTCCTATGCGCGTCATTTCGGCAAGGCCTCTCGTCAAGAGCGCCGCTTTGGCGTTTATTCCCAAACCAAGGCCGTCGCAGACACCCGCCGCCGCAGCCATAACATTTTTAACGGCTCCGCCCACGGCCGCGCCCCGTATATCACCCTGAATATAAGGCCTGAGATAGTGCCTTGTAAAAAGCGCCTGTATCCTTAGCGCCAGAGAACGGTTCTTTGAGGCCACGACAACGCTTGTGGGCTGTTTTACGGCAAGCTCTTCCGCATGCGAAGGCCCCGTCATAACAGCTACGGGAACATTTCTCCCCAGCACTTCCGCGCAAACAGCGTCCAGGCTTTTGAGAGACGTTATTTCTATTCCCTTGCTCAGCACGAGAACAGGCAGACGCTTTTTTTTCACGAAAGCCGAAATTTTAACAAGGGCCGGCCTCAAAGTCTGCGCCGGCACAGCGGCGATTAAAAGATCCGTATCATCGGGAATTTTCAATTCATCCGCAAATTTTACACCGCGCAGTTTGACATAAGGAAAAAATTCAGGATGGCCGTGTTTTCTGAAATAGCCGCGCCGGAGAGGATCAATCTCCCATATAGTTACAGATGCCCCGTCCGCAGGAGCGCGGGCCGCAGGAGTGTCTTTCAGCACGGACGCGATTGCCGAAGACCAGCATCCGCCCCCCATAATAAAGATATTGTCAAACATAAGCAAAATTATCTGATATTTTACTTTAACGCGGCCTGTTTGTCAAAAATTCGCTTATATCAGTCTTTTTTAGGCGGCATAAACGCCCTCAGTATATCTATCGGCACGGGAAACACCGTAACGGAATTATTTTCCGTGGCTATTTCGGTGAGTGTCTGAAGATATCTCAGCTGTATGGCCGACGGTGACTGGTCTATGATTTTTGCCGCTTCGGTGAGTTTTATGGACGCCTCAAATTCTCCCTGGGCATGAATTACTTTGGCGCGACGGTCGCGTTCGGCTTCCGCCCCACGGGCAATTGCCCTCTGCATATCCGCGGGAAGCTGCACGTCTTTTATCTCAACGCGCGACACTTTTATACCCCATGGGTCGGTGGCCTGGTCAATTATTTTCTGCAGTTCCGTGTTTATTTTATCCCTTGATGACAGCACCTCGTCAAGAGCCGCCTGTCCGACGACGCTTCGAAGCGTCGTCTGCGAAATCTGGCTTGTCGCCATTACAAAATCCTCTATCTCAACAATAGCTTTCTCCGGATCCATCACACGGAAATAACACACGGCGTTCACTTTGACCGGCACATTGTCTTTTGTAATCACATCCTGCGACGGCACATCCAGCGTTACCACGCGCAGATCTACCTTTTCCATTTTCTCAGCCCATGGAATGAGAAAAAAAAGTCCGGGCCCTCTCGCGCCCACAAGCCTGCCGAGACGGAAAATAACGCCTCTCTCATATTCTTTCACAATTTTTACAGCATTCAGAAACACTATAATCACTATTACCGCTAATGGAAACAAACCCCCGCCCATAATTACCTCCTAAATTCTTTTGCACGCTAAGAGCGTGCAGCTACCTTCCGCGGCTCAACTTCACTCTCAGCGTCGCGGGAAACTTCCCTTTCATTTTTTCTTCGGCTTTTTTCGCCGCCGCAAAAGCCCTCGCTTTCACCAGAGGATCATAATCCTCAATAAGAATCTCAAGCACTTCCATGACCGAAAGCTCGGCTATCTCGCCCGCGGCCCATGCGGATGAAAGCCTGTCCCATTTGCTTTCCGAAGATGCCATGTCTTTAAGCGTGTTTTCCGATGCCGCGGGATCCAGTTTAAACATTTCCACGGCGGCCGTAGAGCGCACCCTGTTATTGGTGTCTTTCAGGTAAGGCATGATAAGCCGCGCCACGAGAGACGGATTATTTATTGTCTGCGATATTGACACCACGCTTTTCGCGCGTGACCTGATGGATGGAGAAACATCCGTTATCACACGCCGCGGGCAGGCATCATCAAACTCTATATTATCCAGCTTGCCAGCGGAAGAACCGTGCCCCTGCTCCACAACTTTTATAAGGTTCTCGGTCTGAGCAAGAAGTTTTTCCTCTATCGGATTTGAACGCTGATTCGCCAGCTGACTGATAATCTCGGCGGAAGAATTTTTTAATTCATTTATGGACTCTACCGCATTGCTTTTTTGCGCGAGTTCATTGACAATTTCAGAGATACGGTCATTACTGTCGGCAAGCTGACGCCTGGTGCGGGCTGCTATATTGTCCACTATCCTGGAGGAAATATAATAACTGACACCTATTGCCAACAGAACCGCTATACTGAAATATATAAGCCACTTAGTGGCTATCATGTTCGTTTGCTGACGCAGCACCTCTATTTCCTCTTTTCTATCCGATATTTCTTTTTTCTGATTTTCAAGCTGAGCCAGAAGGTTTGTTTCTCTTAATTCCCTTGTCTGTTTCTCCTGCTCCAGCTTTTTGTTGTATACTTCCTGCTGAGCGAGCCTTGCATCATTTTCATCCTTTTTTCTTTGTTCGGTGTGAGATGCGCGGGCGCGGCTTTCAGCGTTTTTCTCAACGCGTTTTTTTATTTCCCCGGCTATTTTCGTCTTTGTATCCTGCGCGTCCTTAAGCTCCGGATAATATTCCAGAGCTTCATCGGCTATACG
>VMTI01000170.1 GCA_013791675.1 bacterium
GGACCGGCTCATAGTAGTGATGAAGCAGGGTAATGCCTGTGGAGCGAAGGGGCTGGCAGGAGAGCTGTTGGAACAAGGGCACTTTCTCCAGACACAGAGCTGGAATAAGAAAGACAACAAAATTGTATCCAAAACCTTAAACAGGGAGGCTCTTCTGAAGAGCCGTGTGAGGGAAAACCTCAAGCACGGTTCTGTGAGGGGGCTCATAGCGTCTCTGATGAAATTTAATGTTCAAAGGAAGTGGCTATGAGCCCTACTCGACGAATGAACATTAAGAAGGGGGACGGTTCCTGTAAAAAAATATAGTAACAATGGGTTGGTTATAAAAATCCCGCTGATAATTTCTCGAAAATCAGTATTGGCGGTGAAAGGAGCACGGATTTTATGTCTCGTATAGCGTTTACCTTCTCGCCTGAGAAAATAATTTTTGTTTTTGTCGTATATTTTCTGCCCGCAAATTTTCTTTTTTCTTACGAGGGGAATCTATCCACTCCCATTGCTGTAAGTCATGAAGGCCATTTTCTTTCACCCGAGTATTCACCCGATGGAAGCATGATCGCTTATAGCGGCGCCAAATACAGGGGAATCCATATTTACGATATAAAGACAGGTAAGAATTTTAAATTAACAGACGGATGGGGTGATGGATATGGTTTTTCATTTTCATCTGACGGAGAGAATATAACCTTTTTGAGCAGAGAAGGGAAATTAAAGAAGATTAAGAAAGTTAATATTAAAACAAAAAAAAGCGACGAAATTTATTCTTCCGCTAAAAAAACAGGGTTGCCGTTCTGGCATAAGGACGATAGCATTTCTTTTACCATAGAGGGGGAACTCCAGTATAGAGATTCAAGAGGAAATTTCAGGAAAGGGAGGAAGGGGGTAAAGGGACACAGTATAGCCTTTTTTCAGGACAGTCCGGTCATTCTTGAAGAAGACCATATCAAAATTAATAACAACAGATTTTCAGTAGATGGCAGATATTACTCAATAAAAGTTTCAGAGACAGGGGGAATACTTCTTATGCACCTGATAGAAAATGGGCATATTTATGTTTTGAACTTAATAAACGGAAAGATAACCGATATTGGCAAAGGTTACGCGGGGAATTTTTCTCCCGATGGCAAATGGGTCATTGCTAATATTTCCGAAGACGATGGGCATAAAATTATTTCTTCCGAGTTATGGCTCTTAAAAAGTGATGGAAAGAAAAGAATACAAATTACAAACACAGATGATAGAATGGAGATGTATCCCGCTTTTTCGCCTGACGGAAAATAGATTGTATTTTCCGA
Organism: bacterium; assembly: GCA_013791675.1. Taxonomy (GTDB): domain Bacteria; phylum CG03; class CG03; order CG03; family CG03; genus CG03. The sequence goes on from VMTI01000170.1 coordinate 1,296, forward strand.
ATTGAATACCGGAAAGATTTTCCGCTGTAAAATAAAATAACTCTTATGAAAAAAATAATCTTTCTTTTAGGAATATTTTTTATATGTGCTTGTCTTGTTTCTCCCCTTTTTGCGTATCTGATATGCATTGACCCCGGACATGGCGGCAGTGCTTCAGGCGCGACAGGTCTTGGCCCGCCCTATGAAGCGGAAATAAATCTTAAAATGGTGATAAGAATGAGAAACCTTTTTGAATCAACAACTAATTTTACCGTTATGCTTACAAGGGACGGGGACTATGATGTAACTTTGCAGGGAAGATGCGATATAGCAAATAACGCCGGGGCAGATAGATTTATAAGTGTTCACAATAATGCGTTTGATGGCAGCGCTGAAGGCACGGAGACATTTTGTTACACATTGGGCAGCGCCAATTCATTTGATCTGAGAGATAAGATTCATCCCGAACTCATTGCTCATCTGGGAAGAAATGACAGGGGAGTAAAGACCGCTGATTTTTATGTTCTTGTAAATACTGTTATGCCTGCAATTTTAAGTGAATCTGCTTTTATGGACAACGTAAATGACTATGAGGTACTGAAAGATTTTTTTTACTGGAGGGAATCGGGAATTGCGCATCTCCATGGAACACAGGCCCATTACGGCCTGACTGTCTCAACTCCTGCCGGAAAAATTCTTGGTGTCATATATGAAAACCCGGATACAAGTACCCGCATAGCGGGAGCGACCGTAAAGATTGATCTCGGGCTTTACAATACCCGCATTACAACCGCCTCATCAACAGGATGGTATGAATTTAATGGACTGGCTGTAGATACCTATACGGTTACCGCTTCATCATCTTTTTATCATTCTAATTCCCGTAACAAATATGTGCTTTCAGGTATTGACAACTGGAACTCTATCGGGTTGGATGAGAATAAGCCTCCTGCAAATATTACGGACTTAACGGCAGAAAAAGGTATATATGCCGGAGAGATAAAACTTTCATGGATTGCTCCCGGCGATGACGGGATAATAGGGACCGCCTCTCAATATGACATTCGTTATTCTACTGTTGAAGCATGGTCGCCGGCCGTTAGCACTTTAACTTTTGCCGACGCTTCTTTGGTCAGTGATTTTTCGCCTGTCCCTGAGCCATTAGCTGCCGGAGGCGCGCAAAGTGTGACGGTTACAGGTTTAACCGTAGGAACAACCTATTATTTTGCCGTCAAAACTGCCGACGAAATTCCTAACTGGAGCGGCCTTTCCAACGGCGCGACTGAATGCGCCCAAACAACAATTTTAAGTATTTCTGTCGGCACCGATACAATCACCGGCGGAACAATATATGCGGGAACAAATTTTAATATTGCAAATTCAAGTATCGGTGTTACCAATACGGGAAATGTTTCAGAGCGATTTGTCTTAAGCTGTTCAAATTCAAGTCCCGCAGGATGGTCTGTTACAGGTTCAACACCGGCATCAAATAATGAATTCCGTAAACTCGCCATATTTAATACCGTTCAGCCCTCCGGCAGTGATTACGATGTATATAGGGATACAATCACCGCCACTTCTCAGGCGGCAGATAACAACAGATACAGAGGTGATCAAACAGGAGATAATGTGCCGTTAAATGATACGCGGTGGTTATGGATAAGCTTTGACCCGCCAACAACATCAGGCGGAAATCCAAGCGGAGTTGAGCAGAATATTACAATAACGATTGAGGCGGAAGAACAGCCATAAGAATGATGATTTGGGAATAAAATCATTAAGGAGGCAAAGTGATGAAAAAAGTTATGATGGTGGTGTTGGGAATTTTTCTGGTGTCAGGAATTGTTTATCAGGCTCAGGCGGCAGATGTTACTTATTCTGTTAAGGTTCAGGTGGTCAGCGTATCGGCTGACTGGACAACGCTTTTCTCAACGCCGACCTGCAACGCGGGAAGTAAATTTAACATTTACGGAGCGTCTATTAGTGTCCAAAACACAGGCAATGTAAATGAAGATTTTATTTTAAGCTGCGCTAATTCGGGAAGCTGGAACGTGACATCCTCAACGCCGGGTGCAAACAACGAGTTTCGACTGATGGCATTGTTCAATTCGATAGAACCTTCATCCGTCGATTATGATGTTAACCTTGACACAATGACAACCACGTCCCTAACAGCTTCAGTAACAAGATATGCGGGAGACCAGTCGGGGAACAATGTTCCCCAGAATGAAACTCGTGGGGTATGGGTATCTTTCTGCGCGCCTACGGAAACACCGGTGGGAACAGAGCAGAGCATAACCATAACCATTGATGCACAGTCAACGCCGTAAAGAAAAATAAATGTGAAAATTGAAGGGCGGGATGTAAAATAAGATGAGAAGATTTTTAATGATTGTCTGTATTTTTTTTACGGGGCTTTCATCCGTTTACGGAGCGTCTCTGTCCACATCTTTTGCCGAGGTAATCCTTAAAGATTTACAGGTTGGAAAAAGTTACAGCACAAAAGAAACGGCGCATATGCCTCTATCTGTAATAAATAACGGAAACGCGGCGGTAGACCTGAAAATAGATGTATTGCTTCCTCGACCGGACAATTTAAAACAAGGTTATGAAGCAATACCCGATGTCGACTGGATAAAGATAGAAAAAGATTTTTTCCCGAATCTTTGTGCCGGCGAACAGGCGGTTACGGATGTGATTGTTACAATTCCGAATAATAAAAAACATTGCGGCAAAAAATATCAGGTTTATTTACGGTCGCACACTGTCGGCAAAAAGGGATTGGCAATTGCTGTCGGATTAAGGAGCCGTTTGTTATTTATCATTTCTCAGGAAGCTAAAGAAGATTTTAAAAACGAGAACCAGGACAGAGGATTTTTTAATAAATTATTTATCTGGCTTGGTTTGAAAAAAAATGAGTAAAAAATATATTGCTATGTTTGCTCTGATAGCGCCGGTCATTATATTTCCGGCCGCGGGAAATCTTACAGCCGCTAATGTTACCTATACTGTCAGAGTGCTCCCTGCTGTTTCCTTTGACATCGTCCTTGCCAGCGCCGCCGCCACCATCACAAAAAACATTGCGGGAAAAACAATACAATTGGATGTCCCAGCCTATGCATGGACGGAAAACTTTTATGTTATTATCAATACAAGCCCCATCCAATCACCTATGGAAATAGATCCTCAGATAATATTTACAGCATGCGGGAAAGATGACCTGAATCAGGAAAAAGACCGCATTCAAAATACCATAGTAGAAGTTAATGCCTATAGGCTCAACGGACAGAGAATAACAGGCGATTTTAACAAACAAATAAAGTTAACCTTGCCATACGATGACATAAATAACAACGGCATTATTGACGACACTAATCCACCGCTGGCTGAAGGAAATTTGAAAATCTGTCTGCTGAATGAATCAAACAGCGAATGGCAGGAACTGGGCAGTTCTATTGTAGATGCAGAAGCTAATCATATCAGCGCCGATATTTCACATTTTTCCGTATATATTCTGATGAGTTCAATCGGCTACAGTTCCAGTTTATCAAATGCCTATGTGTGGCCCAATCCATTCTATCCGTCAAAAAAGCCGTATATAACTTTCAGCAATATCACAAACTTCGCCAGAATAAGAATATACACCATAACCGGCGAGCTGGTCAAAGAAGCCGTGGAAAATTCGGGAGTGGGCTATTTTCAATGGGACGGGAAAAACAATGCTAACAAAAAAACGGCGAGCGGAGTTTATTTTTACATAATTAGCAATAATACAGGCGAAAATAAAAAAGGAAAAATTGCCGTAATTCGTTAACCCATTATGATTTTCCAAATAATTGCAGCAATTTAGGAACCGTCCCCATTGCGATATATAAAAGGGGAATTCAAATACTTCAGTCTGCCATCTTTTCGGGCAGAGTAAACCCTGCCCCTACTTTTACAAAAAAAGGCGAAATTATAGAGATAGGCGCACCGGCATGTTTTGAATTAGGCAGGCATTTGATATAATCCAAGCATGAGTGCGCCGAGTAAAGTTCGTAATATCCAGTTGGTGAAAATCCAATCTGAGGAAAGGTTAGCCGCCACCTCAGAACTGAACTCTGCACCC